>NZ_VPAO01000004.1:0-96215 GCF_013419235.1 Acinetobacter sp. YH12098 | reverse complement strand
TTTCGATAGAATTTTGGATTTGAAATTACTGTGCCATCAGAACAGGTGGCAATATCTTTTAAGCCTAGATCAATACCAATCGCTTTGGTTGCTGTCGATTTATCTTGCTTAGGCGATTCAACAACAAAACATACATACCAACGCCCACGGCTATCCTCTACAAATGAACCTGTTTTTAACGTGTATTTGCTTAAACCGTAGCTATCCCAAAGCTTAAATTGGTGTTTTCCATACTGGACATATCCATTGGCATATTTGATAGCCACCTTTTTAAAGGGAATCCATCCCAAAGAGCGCCTTGCTGATTTTTTATTGCTGACACGCCATTTCAGCTTTGCCTTTTTAAATTGCTTTCTTCGGGTGACTAATTCTTCAGTTACAGCCTGAATGGTTTGACTATGTAAATTACATTCTTTGGACGTGCCTTTCGTATATTTGGCAATATCAAAAGCAGAGAGAAATTCACCTTTCCGCTTTAAATGCCTAAACTCTAAATCATTGACATAATTCCAGACGAAGTTCACTTCTGATGCTAGTTGGTCTAACACCTTGCAATGTTTGTCTTTTATACGTAATTTAAGGGTTTTCATGTACTTATATTAACAATCAAAACTCAAGGAAAATAGTCCTTAGTTAAATCAAACGACACTTCATGTCGTGTCGCTTATATCTCTGACCTGAAGGACAGAGTTTTACGCTCCATTTGATAAAACAGCTGTGCCATCACGGCATTCTGTCTTGAAACAAAATTTTTCCGCTCATTAATCTGTAAACTGGCCTGCTCTCGTATAGCATCATATTCTGCTGTTGTGAGTTTTCGCTGATTCTTCCAGTGCGCATCAGGTACATAACCTGTTCCATAATGTACATTCAACAATGGAAATTCATGAAAATATTTTGCCGTCGCACGTTTTTCTTTGGCTGTTAAAATATTCAGATGAATCCATTCACTGCCAAGATGAATCGATGGATCACGCTTCATACCTTCAGCAATCCATTTTTTGGCTAGTGAAATATTGCCGATCAACTCATAAGCTGTGCCTAAATTCACTGCCGTCTTCGGTAAACCTGGATGCTCATTTTCAATTGCACGTAAAACCTTAATGGCTAAATCGTAACGGCCTGCGTAGATCTGATGTACGGCATAATCATTTTCTGCCTGATAGTCTATTGGGCTAGGATGCCTTGAGACAAAGTTCTTCAATTTTTCGTCATGATGTTCTTCATGTTGATTTTCTTTTTCTGAATCAGATGTATAAAAATCTTCTACATAGGTATTTAAACATGCCCAACTTGGCATAGTGATGAGTAATATGCTGCTCAATAGCATGATTTTTTTTATTATATTGTGTGTATAGACTGGACTATCCAATGTCATTTTCAAGCTTAGTTTTATCATCTAGTTATAATTCTGTGTGTTATTGGGTATTTTTAAATAATGACCATTCAAACATAAAAAAGCCACCCGAAGGTGGCTTTTTTCATTCAGCGAACTGAATTATTCATCATCTTTTTTTGCTTCGTCAGTAGGAGGTAAGTCCTTGACCGCTTCTGCAATTAGACCAAACATATAGTTGCCATAAGCATTTGTTTTGTCGTAATGGAAACGCAAACGTGGCGTAATACGTGTTTTGATACGACGGCTCAGTTCATGACGCAAGAAACCAGATGCTTTATTCAAGACATCTAAAGTTTCTTTATTTGCGGCTTCACTTTGCTCATCGCCTAGCTCACGACCCATTACAGTCACATAAACTTCGGCATATCCTAAGTCTGGGCTCACCTTCACGGCAGAGATGGTCACAAGACCACCTAAGCGTGGATCTTTCAGCTCCTGACGGATCAGTTCTGACAACTCACGTTGTACTGTATCCGCCATACGCTTCAGACGTTGACTACCCGCCATTAAAGACTCCGTTTAATCAATTGAACATCGTACACTTCAATCTTATCTTGTGCTTTGATGTCTTTATAGCCTTTCACCGCAAGACCACATTCCATACCGGCACGAACTTCTTCAACCACATCTTTGTAGCGACGAAGAGATTCAAGCTCACCTTGGAATACCACCACGTCATCACGTAATACGCGAATCGGTTTATTACGGTGTAATGTACCTTCAAGTACCATACAACCTGCAGCAGCACCGAATTTACTTGAGTGGAACACTTCACGTACTTCAGCAACACCAAGAATTGTTTCACGGTGTTCAGGCGCTAATTTACCGCTCATCGCATCTTTCACATCATCAATTAATTGATAGATGATCGAGTAGTAACGAATGTCGATACCATCAGCATCAGCTTTTTGACGTGCAGTATTATCAGCACGTACGTTAAAGCCGAGAAGAACCGCTTCTGATGATTCAGCAAGTGTTACGTCAGACTCAGTGATCGCACCAACACCTGAACCAATAATACGTACTTTCACTTCATCAGTTGCAAGTTCAGCAAGTGCAACGTGTAATGCTTCCAAAGTACCACGTACGTCTGTTTTCAATACCACGTTGACAATAGGCACATCTTTCTTGCCCATAGACGCCATGATATTTTCAAGACGCATCGCAGATTGACGCTCAAGACGTTTTTGACGTTCACGATCCATACGCGCATCAGCAACTTCACGTGCTTTTTTCTCGTCATTTACAACAAGAACTTCATCACCCGCCATTGGCGCTTCTGGTAGACCCAAGATTTCCACAGGAATCGAAGGACCAGCAGATTTAATACGTTGACCATTTTCATCTGTCATTGCACGTACACGACCGTATGACGAACCTGCAAGAACAAGGTCACCCACTTTCAATGTACCGTTTTGAACAAGAATCGATGTTACCGCACCACGTCCTTTGTCTACACGTGCTTCAATTACAACACCTTGTGCCGCACCCTCTTCAGATGCTTTAAGCTCAAGAAGTTCGGCTTGAATTGAGATCAAGTCAAGAAGTTCGTCGATACCTGCACCGCTGTGCGCAGAAACCATTGCCACTGGAACGTCACCGCCCCATTGCTCAGGTACGATTTCTTTCGTCGTCAACTCATTCAATACGCGATCTGGATCAGCAGACTCTTTATCCATTTTGTTGATAGCAACAATAATTGGCGTACCTGCTGCACGTGCATGGTCAATCGCTTCAGCAGTTTGTGGCATAACACCATCATCTGCTGCAACAACCAACACTACGATATCTGTAGATTTCGCACCACGTGAACGCATTGCAGTAAATGCTGCGTGTCCCGGTGTATCTAAGAAAGTAATAATACCTTTTTCAGTTTTCACATGGTAAGCACCAATATGCTGTGTGATACCACCTGCTTCACCTGCAGCCACTTTAGAGCGACGAATACGATCAAGAAGTGATGTTTTACCATGGTCAACGTGACCCATAATTGTCACAACTGGCGGACGAGTGGTTTGGACACCACGCGCTTCTTCAGCTGCTTCAAGTAAGTTGTCTTCTGCTTGTGTATCCGAAACAAGTACTGGATTGTGACCCATTTCTTCAACAACAAGTGCTGCAATTTCTTGATCAATCGCTTGGTTTTGAGTAACCAATTCGCCCATTTTCATGAGTGATTTGATAACTTCGCGAACTTTAACCGCCATTTTCGCAGCCAAGTCAGCAACAACAATTGTTTCACCAATTTCAACATCATAAACTTGTTTTTTAACTGGTTTTTCAAAGCCATGCTTGTTCGCTTGACTTGTTTTTAAACCACGTTTATGTGAGTTATCACGGAAAGATTGCTCTTCGCCACGACGACCACCTTTTTTAGGTGAACGTGAATTGTTGGTATTGGTACCACGTTTAATTTCACGGTCTTCTTTCGCAAATGAATCTTCATATGCCTGACCTACAAGGCCGGCAGCAAGCGGAGAATCATCTACAACACGAATGGTCGCAGTAGTGTCTTCGTTAGAATACTTAGACGCCATTTGACGCATTTGCTCAAGCGTACGTTGTTGCGCTTCTTCAGCGGCTTTACGACGCGCCGCTTCTTCTACAGCTTTCAATTGTGCTGCTTGAGCTTCACGTGCTTTTTTCTGTTCTAGAGTTTCAACAGGTTTTGTAATTGGCTTGTTGTTTGACTTACGTTTTACAACAACCGCAGCTTTCGGTGTTTCTTGCTTCGCATGTTCTTGCTTCGCAGCAGCGCGCATTGCTTCTAAAGCTTGTTTCGCTTTAGATACTGGTTGTTGCTTCGGTTCTTCAGCTTTCGCTTCAACCTTAGGTTCCTGTTTACGTGCTTGTTGGTCAGCTTGTGCTTTCGCTAATGCTTCAGCTTTAATTTGCTCAGGATCCGGTTTAACAAATGTATGTTTCTTACGAACTTCTACATTAATCGTTTTTGCCTTGCCCGATGTACTCGCCACTTTAGCAGTACTGGTAGTTTTACGTTTCAACGTGATTTGTCCTGCATTGCCCGCATCCTGACCATGAACTTTTTTCAAATGGTTAACGAGGGCATTTTGTTGTTCAGTGGAGATAATATCGTCAGGTTTAGTTTGTGGTAAACCCGCATCACGAACCTGTTCCAGTAGCTTCTCAACTGGACGACCCACGCTGAGAGCTAACTCCTTAATCGACTTGTCCGTCATATATTACCTCCTAGTTAAACCATGATTCGCGCGCTTTCATAATAAGTTGACCTGCTTTTTCAGCACCTAAACCTTCGATATCAGAGATATCGTCAGTGGCTTGATCTGCAAGATCATCTACAGTTACCACACCGCGAGCGGCAAGCGCATATGCGATTTCTTTAGTCACGCCTTCCATTGCAGCAAGCTCTTCGCTTGGCTCTTGGATGTTTTCTTGTTGCTTCAATGCATCAGCCAATGCAATTTCTTTTGCACGACCTTGTAGCATTTCAACAGTTTCAGCATCAAGTTCGATCTCATCGAATGTTTCCGCAGGAACATACGCGATTTCTTCTAATGATGTGAAACCCATTTCAACTAACGCCATCGCTAAGTCTTCATCAATATCTAGACGTGTAACAAACATATCTAAATATTGTTGCGCTTCGTTTTGTTGGCGTGCGTGATATTCTTCTTCAAGCATCATATTGAGCTTGTAACCAGTCAATTCAGATGCTAAGCGTACGTTTTGACCTTGAGAGCCAATTGCACGTGCTAACTGATCACTCGTTGCAAAAATAATATCTGCAGTACGTTCTTCTTCATCAATCACGATACCTGATACATCAGCAGGCTCTAAAGCACTTGCAATGTATTGTGCCGCGTCATCCGACCAAACGACTACATCAATACGCTCACCATTTAACTCTGACTGAACCGCTTGGATACGTGTACCACGCATACCAATACATGCACCTACAGGATCAATACGGTGATCGTTTGTTTTCACAGCGATTTTAGCACGAACGCCAGGTTGGCGTGCAGCTGCCTTAATCTCAATGATTTCTTCAGCAATTTCAGGAATTTCTTTCTTCATCAATGCGATGAGCATTTCTGGTTTAGAACGAGAAAGTAATAACTGAGCACCACGGCCTTCACGGTTCACATTAAACAAAATCGCGTTTACACGTTGTTTAGGACGTAGAATTTCTTTAGCGATCATTTCTTCACGCGCAAGATATGCTTCTGCATTGTCACCTAAGTCAATGATAAAGCCATCTTTGGTTTGTTTTTTCACTTCACCGTAGATGAGTTCACCAACTTTAGATTCGTAAGCATCTGCAATTAGCGCACGCTCTGCTTCACGAATTTTTTGAACAATCACTTGTTTCGCAATTTGTGCCGCAATACGACCAAAATCAATCGATTCAACTTCAAGTTCACGAATATCACCAATTGCCCATTTTGCAGGATCTACATCAGAGATCGCATCTTGGCATGCTGGCATTTCGTGATCTTCGTCGGCAACCACTTCCCATTGACGGAAAGTACGGTAATCACCAGTACGACGGTCGATTTCTACACGTAGACGAGCTTCTTCCGAGTGAGTTCCCTCGTAGAATTTCTTCTTAGTCGCTGCAACTAAAGCTTGTTCAAGCGCTTCAAAAATTGCATCACGACTTACACCTTTTTCGTTACTAACCGTTTCTACTACGGTAAGAATTTCACGAGCCATAAGTCACCTATTCGTTCAGATTCTTATTTATTAAATTAATCTTGGAAAACCAGATTTGCTTTATCAATATTGTGGCTGTCAATATCCAACACTTGTTGCTTTTCAACTTCAACCTGAATCATTTCGCTTTCAAGGTCTACGCTTACAAGTTTGGCTTGGAATTTACGACGATTATCCACAGCACTGATCAAACGCAAAGCGACTTGCTGACCAATGTATGCCGTCATTTGTTCCAATTTAAAGAACTGACGATCCCAACCTGGAGATGACACTTCCAATGCATATTCGCCTGAAATTGGATCATGTACATCCAACATCGCACCCACTTGCTGAGTGACACGAACACAGTCCTGCACACCGATACCACGGCCTTGCTCAACTTCGCCATCTTCATTGATGACAGGTTCTGCATTTTCATCAACTTCACGGTCGATATAAATACGTAACAGTGAACGTTTTCCTTGAGGTTGGAAATCAATCCCCCAAAGTTCTACATCACATGCTTGCACCGCTGGGGCAATTAAGTCCTGAAGTGCTTGAGTTTTATTTGATAGCTTCATTTACTCTCGTCAAATTTGTGCGATTCGATGGTCGAAATGACCACTACAGACCAATGCAAAACTATAGTAGTAGTGAAACATGACGGTTTGACCAAAATACTGTCGACACTACACGATAGCCAATAAAAAAGGGCGTAAATCGCCCCATTATTACACAGAAAACCATAGTCCACTGTGCAAAAAGGCCCACCTAGTTGTGAGCCTCTTTTAGAAACTTGGTAGCGGGAGCTGGATTTGAACCAACGACCTTCGGGTTATGAGCCCGACGAGCTACCAGACTGCTCCATCCCGCATCAACATGCAAAAATTATATACAATTTCTTGGTCATTTTCAATCTAAAACAACCTGAAGAATTGCCCTACTGAGTTGCATCTCAGAGGATTGGTAGCGGGAGCTGGATTTGAACCAACGACCTTCGGGTTATGAGCCCGACGAGCTACCAGACTGCTCCATCCCGCATCAACATCACAATGACTTTCAGACAAACTGCTTATATAGATTGTGCGCTATATAAGATTGGTAGCGGGGGCTGGATTTGAACCAACGACCTTCGGGTTATGAGCCCGACGAGCTACCAGACTGCTCCACCCCGCATCAATATGCAAATAGTTCTCTCAGCTTTAAAAGCTGTCCATTTAAAAGTTTGCATCTTAAAAATAGAATTGATTGGTAGCGGGAGCTGGATTTGAACCAACGACCTTCGGGTTATGAGCCCGACGAGCTACCAGACTGCTCCATCCCGCATCAACAGAGTTTTGCTGCATACACCAACTTATGTTCTGGATTATAAGTTGGTGCGGAAGGGGGGACTTGAACCCCCACGCCCGAAAGCACTACCACCTCAAGGTAGCGTGTCTACCAATTCCACCACCACCGCAGCTGTGACGCATTCTAGTCGCAACACATCAAAAAAGAAAGCGTTAAATAAATTATTCAGAGCTTTTTGGTGCAGTTGGCGAAGTTTCAGCCGATTTTGCTGGCGCAGTCGGTACTGAAGAAATCGCATTCAGACTATAAGCATCTGTCGTTTGTTTCTTTGCAAACACAGCAAGTGTCAAGCTCGTAACAAAGAACAAAGCCGTTAAAATCGCAGTCAAACGGGTCATAAAGTTACCCGAACCAGATGCACCAAATACAGTTGCAGCACCGCCGCCACCAAAAGATGCACCCGCATCTGCGCCTTTACCATGCTGAACTAAAATCAGCACGATCATTAAAATCGCTAAGATAATATGTACCACCAGCACAAACGTATGCATGCTGAACTCCTAATTATTTTGTATTTGCAAATGCTTGAGCAATTTTATAAAACGACTCTGCATTTAATGATGCACCACCGACGAGCGCACCATTGATATCTGGACAGGCTGCCAACTCTACTGCATTTTCAGGTTTTACACTACCACCATAAAGAATTGCAGTATGAAGTCCCATTGGGGTGATTTGGCTTAAACCTTCACGAATTTTAGCATGCATCGCTTGTGCATCTTCAGGTGACGCTGTTTTCCCTGTGCCAATGGCCCAAATTGGCTCATAAGCCACCACAATTTGTTTCCACTGCTCTGCTTGTACGACAGCAGCAATATCACATATTTGTTGTAACACAACTTGTTCTGCTTGGCCGCTTTCACGTTGTTCTAAGCTTTCACCCACGCAATAAATCACAGTCAAACCCGCGTTTAATGCATTTTTTACTTTTTCATTAATGATATGCGGTTGATCAGCAAAAATTTCACGGCGTTCTGAATGACCAATCAGTACAAATTCAACACCATAATCTTTTAATAGCTCAGCACTGAGCTCACCCGTATATGCACCTGTACCTGCGACGCGAGAAACATCTTGTGCAACAGTCATAATATGACGGCTAGCCTGTGCTAATTCATTTTGCACCGTGGTCAGAGCAATAGCTGTTGGTGCAACCCCAATATGGCATGCCGCTTCAGCAATATTTTGTTCATCTAATAATTGCTTAAAATTCTTAAGAAGTGCGCCAGCATCGGCTTGCAATGGGTTCATTTTCCAGTTACCCACTACCCAAGGCGTAATCGTCGAACCCGACATATTTATCCCACATGACAAAGATGAAATCGGGCACATTCTACACGTAATTCATAATTTTGAAGATAAATTTCAACACATTTGCGTGTTCGAATGACTCTAGTCATTCCAAGATCTTCACTTTTCTGTAAAAAAATTAAGCAGATTTAAGGACTGGTTCATGCTTTTTACCAATTCTTAGCTAGTGACAACACTTTAAGATATGGTATTTTTGTGCAACAAAAGTATAATTTTGCTATACCAATTATAAACAGACTGAAGCATAGGCAAGTAAAAGCATGACAGCAGTTCAAGGTTCTTCAAGATTTACGGGGTTTATTCGTCGCTTAGTTGACGAAGGGCATCTGTCTGCCGAAAAAATGCAAACAGCGCTGCAAAATTCAAAAAAGGCTCATCAAGATATCGTGCCGCATTTGATTCAGGAATATCAACTTTCAGCACGCCTGATTGCAGAAACCATCTCGATAGAGTTCGGTGAACCGGTTTTTGATATTTCAACTTATGACACGTCTTTAATCATTCGTGATGAGTTTGAAGATAAGTTAATTACCAAGCATCGTATTTTGCCCATTTTTAAACATGGCAATTTGTTATTCGTTGCGATCAGTAATCCCACCAATATTGAAGCTGTAGATGCTATCCGATTTGGTAGTAAGCTCAATACCGAAACCATTATTGTTGAACATGACAAACTTGAAAAGTTAATTGAACAGAACTTCGCTGAAGAAAGTACTTTTGACTTTGATGATGACTTTGATCTTGATTTAGATAGTGAAACACCCGATCCATCTCAAGAAGATGAAGATGAGGCAACGGGTGATGAAGCACCGATTGTTAAGTACATCAATAAACTACTAGTCGACGCCATTCGCATGGGTGCATCCGACTTACATTTCGAACCCTATGAAAAGTCTTACCGCGTCCGCTACCGTGTCGATGGCGTATTAAGAACAATTACCAATCCGCCCTTGCAGCTCGCTACTCGACTTGCTTCGCGTTTAAAAGTCATGTCACAAATGGACATCTCTGAAAAACGTATACCTCAAGACGGTCGTATTAAGTTAAAGCTGTCAAAGAACAAAGCCATCGACTTCCGTGTGAACTCTTTGCCGACCTTGTTTGGTGAAAAACTTGTACTGCGTATCCTTGACCCTTCTAGTGCGATGTTAGGGATTGATGCGTTGGGTTATGAACCGGATCAAAAAGAACTGTTCATGCAGGCTTTAGAAAAACCGCAAGGCATGTTGCTCATTACCGGTCCAACGGGTTCCGGTAAAACCGTATCTTTATATACAGGTCTAAACATTCTTAACCGTGAAGATACCAACATTTCAACGGCCGAAGACCCTGTGGAAATTAACTTAGAAGGGATCAATCAGGTCAACGTAAATAATAAAGTCGGCCTCACCTTCTCTGCAGCATTGAAGTCATTCTTACGTCAAGACCCTGATATTGTGATGGTCGGTGAGATTCGAGATTTAGAAACGGCTGAAATTGCCATTAAAGCAGCTCAAACGGGTCATATGGTGATGTCTACACTACATACCAATAGTGCACCTGAAACATTGACACGCTTACGCAATATGGGCGTGCCCTCATTTAACATTGCGACATCCGTGAACCTTGTCATTGCGCAGCGACTTGCGCGTCGCCTATGTTCACAATGTAAAGAAACAGTAGAGGTACCAAAACAAAGTCTACTGGAACTTGGTTTTACTGAAGACGATTTAAATACACCAGAATTTCAAATATACCAACCTGTTGGTTGTGCCGAATGCCGTGAAGGCTATAAAGGTCGTGTCGGTATATATGAAGTCATGAAAGTGACACCTGAAATTTCAAGAATTATTATGGAAGATGGCAATGCCTTACAAATTGCCGAAGCTTCAAATCAAGCAGGTTTTAACAATTTACGCCGTTCAGGCTTAATTAAGGTCATGCAGGGGGTGACTTCACTTCAAGAAGTCAATCGTGTGACCAGTGAGTAAGTGAATTAGTATTTAAAAATAAGGATAAATTCATGGCTGTAAAAAAAGCGCAGATGATGCCAACCTTCAGTTATGAAGGCGTGGATCGCAAAGGGGCGAAAATCAAAGGGGAAATGCCTTCGCGTAATATGGCTTTAGCCAAAGTCACTTTACGTAAGCAAGGCATCACCATTAAAACCATTCGAGAAAAACGCAAAAATATTCTCGAAGGCTTGATGAAAAAGAAAGTATCCACTTTGGATATCACGGTATTCACGCGCCAACTTGCAACCATGATGAAAGCCGGTGTACCGCTCGTTCAGGGTTTTGAAATCGTGGCGGAAGGCCTAGAAAACCCAGCCATGCGTGAAGTGGTCTTGGGGATCAAAGGTGAAGTTGAAGGCGGTAATACCTTTGCTGGTGCGCTGCGCAAATATCCGCAGTATTTCGATAACCTATTTTGCTCCTTGGTTGAATCAGGTGAACAGTCGGGTGCATTGGAAACCATGCTAGACCGTGTTGCCATTTACAAAGAAAAAAGTGAATTGCTTAAGCAAAAAATCAAAAAAGCCATGAAATACCCAGCAGCGGTCATCGTTGTCGCTGTTATTGTGACGATTATTTTGATGGTAAAAGTGGTTCCCGTATTCCAAGACTTGTTTTCATCATTTGGTGCAGACTTACCTGCCTTTACCAAAATGGTGGTCAACATGTCGGAATGGATGCAAAAATATTGGTTCTTCCTCATCATTGGAATTGGAGCTGTGATTGCTGGTTTCATGGAAGCGAAAAAACGTAGCAAGGCTTTCCGTGACTTCTTAGACAAAGCTGCACTCAAAGCACCGATTTTTGGTGATTTGGTTTATAAAGCAATTATTGCCCGCTATAGCCGTACCTTGGCAACCACATTTGCCGCGGGCGTACCCTTAATCGATGCGCTCGAATCAACTGCAGGTGCAACCAACAACGTGGTCTATGAAACAGCGGTCATGAAAATTCGTGAAGATGTGGCGACTGGTCAACAACTGCAATTTGCTATGCGTGTCACCGATAAATTCCCATCTATGGCGATTCAAATGGTGGCTATTGGTGAAGAATCCGGTGCCTTGGATGCTATGCTAGACAAAGTGGCAACGCATTATGAAAATGAAGTGGATAATGCCGTAGATGGCTTAACTTCGATGATGGAACCCTTGATTATGGCGGTATTAGGTGTCCTCGTTGGTGGTCTTGTGATTGCAATGTATCTTCCAATCTTCCAAATGGGTTCTGTGGTTTAATGCAAGAATTAATAACATATTTAATTAATACCCCAATTGCGTTATATATCGCAGTTGGGATTTTTAGTCTTTGCATCGGTAGTTTTTTGAATGTGGTAATTTACCGCACACCAAAGATGATGGAACAAGAATGGCGTACGGATTGCCAACTGTTTTTACATCCGGATCAACCGATTATTGATGAAACAAAGATCACCCTGAGTACACCTGCTTCAACGTGTCCAAAATGCAAAACACCTATACGTTGGTATCAAAACATTCCGGTTATCAGTTGGATTGTTTTACGCGGAAAATGTGGAAGTTGCCAAAATCCAATCAGTAGCCGTTATCCACTGATCGAATTACTCACCATGATCTGTGCGCTGATTGTTGTTGCAGTTTTTGGCCCAACCATCCAAATGCTGTTTGGTCTGGTGCTGACTTATGTCTTGATTGCCTTAACATTTATTGACTTTGACACCCAACTTTTACCTGACCGTTATACCCTTCCTTTGGCTGCACTCGGGCTTGGCGTGAATAGCTATGCCATTTATACCTCTGCAACCTCAGCCATTTGGGGATATATCATCGGCTTCTTATGCCTATGGATTGTTTACTATTTATTTAAAATCATCACTGGTAAAGAAGGCATGGGCTATGGCGACTTTAAGCTTTTAGCTGCCTTGGGTGCATGGATGGGCCCTTTCCTGCTTCCACTGATTGTATTACTCTCTTCATTGGTAGGTGCAATCATTGGCATTATTTTGCTCAAGGTTCGTAAAGAAAACCAACCTTTTGCATTTGGTCCCTATATTGCCATCGCCGGATGGATCGCCTTTTTATGGGGTGATCAAATTATGAAAATTTATTTGGGTCAGTAAGGTCGTTGTATGACATTTGTCTTGGGTTTAACAGGTGGTATTGGTAGCGGTAAATCTGCTGCAAGCAATTGGTTTGGACTCCAAGGCATTCAAGTCGTCGATGCTGATATCGTTGCAAGGGAAGTTGTTGAACCGGGGCAATCCACACTGAATCAAATTCAACAACAATTTGGTGATTGGGTTTTACTGGAAAATGGTGAGTTAAATCGGCGTGCATTACGTGAGCATATCTTTAAAGATCCTACAGCACGTCAAGCACTTGAAGCCATTACCCATCCTGCAATACGCCAGTCCATTATCCAACAATTAAACGAACCCACTAGCCCCTATGTCATCTTGGTTTCACCACTATTATTTGAAACCAATCAACATGAATTGACCAATCACACCTTGCTGATTGATGCCACAGAACAATTGCAAATTCAGCGTGCATCACAGCGCGATGGTCAAAATATCGAGCAAATCCAAAAAATTATTCAAGTTCAAATGTCACGTCAGGAAAAGCAAAAAATCGCCGATGATATCGTGCTGAATGATGGTCATTTAGATCATCTATATGCGCAGCTTCGACCCTTGCATCTCAAGTACTTAGCGCACGCTGAAAAAAGCTAAATAAAAAAGCAGTCTTACTCAGACTGCTTTTTTTGTTGTTCGAGTTGCTGCTCTAGACTGTCCTTTCGCCCCAACCATTTCCACGGTTGAATCGCTCCAATCCCCATCCCGACTAATCCGCACACGATTGCAAAACTTAAAGGTTCATTTAGCAACGGCACCGCTAAAATCGCAGCAATAAAAGGTGCCAAAGTTACGATGCTTCCGGCTTTAAATGCACCTAAGCGCTTGATCGCCTCTACATACGTTAAAGTCGCAATAATCACCACAAAAATACCGTGAAAGATGACTTGCCCAATGAGCTGCAGCGGCTCAGGATCGGACCAATGTTTAGGGAAAAATATTAGATAAATTGGCACAAATACCACGGCAGACCAAATCGCAACCCCTGCCATGGCATGCCAAGCAGAGAGTTTCCATTGCTTAAGCAATACCGTAAATATTCCCCACCAAATGGCACTGATAAAAAACAGCAAATCACCTAAACCAAATGCTACACCGGTTTCCACATACATCAAATAACTCATTAAGCTAATGGCAGAGACCATAATCACCACACTGATCCAGGTATGCTTATCGAGTGGCTGTTTGAAGATCAGGAATGCGGCTATGGCCGTACATAAGGGAATACAACCATTGAGGAAGATTACAGCATGGGCCGCAGGAGCATAATGAAATGCGCTATAGGCCGTTAAGCAATAGGTCACCCCACCGAGCATAGCGAGGATAAAAGGCTCTTTCTTCCATAAAAAAGCCGTATCTTTTTTATAAATCAAAATTGGCATTAAGATGCAAAATGCCAAAGCAAACCGAAGTGCCGTGATATCCCAAGCACTGATTCCCCAATTGGCGCTTAAACGCGCCGTTAAGGTGAATCCCCCCCAAATACACATGGTAATGAAAACATATAAATAACCTTGCTTTTGGGGAGACATCATCACTGCTATTTCAATTCATTATTACGTTGACGACATGCTTCATACAATGCCATACCTGTTGCGACACTGACATTTAAGCTTTGCAAATTGCCGGCCATTGGAATGTACACAGTTTGATCACATTGCGCCTGCGTAATGGGACGTAAACCTGTATCTTCAGCGCCCATCACCACACATACACCCGTACCTGTGAAGTCAAAGTTTTGAATCGGCAACGCTTTTTCATCTAGCATGGTGCCGACCACACGCACGTTAAAATCTTCTTTGATTTGAGCCAATGTACGTGCCAAGTTGGTCACCTGAATAAACTTCACTTTTTCAGCACCACCAGCAGCAACTTTACGGGCTGTTGGGGTAAGTGTCGCTGAACGATCACGCGGTGCAATCACGGCTTCAACACCCATGGCTGCCGCTGTACGAATGCATGCACCAAGGTTATGTGGATCTGTAATATGATCTAATGCCAATAGCAACGCATTTGGATTGGCTTGTAATAAAGCCTCTAAATCTTTTTCGTTCAAGACTGGATGTGGGCGTACAGCTGCGACCACACCTTGATGGAACGGTTGTCCCGCAAGTTTTTCCAAACTATCACGGCTAGCTTTTTGAATGCTGACACCAAACGGTTCTGCCAACTCAAAAATACGTTTTAAACGCTGATCATCACGTCCTTTTAACGCAAATAAAGTTAAAACGCGTTCTGGCTCAAGTTCCAGTAATGACTCCACTGAATGAACGCCATAATAATATTCCGGTTTCGCCATGAACGACCTCTAATTTGCAAACTTCGATAAACTTTTAAACAGGGTATGATATCCCTAGAGCACAGCATAGGCTGCCAAAAAGAAAAATCCTGCAAAGCAAGCTTTACAGGATTTATGCTATGACACATAGTTTAACCGATTTAAGGTTAAAAAACTGTGCCTAAATTGATTGAATCATTAGCCTTCTAAGTGGCACACATAATCCAAGACTTCGTCTGTTTCAATTTTAAAACGGCTATTACCTGGCACGTAGAATGATTGACCCGCACGGAATAATTCGCTTTCTTCGCTATCTGCAATTTGAACACGACATTCGCCTGAAATAATTTCCATACGTTCAGGTACATGAGTTTCAAAAGTCAGCGCTTGTTCAGTTGGAAGCAACACACCCAGTGTTTTCTTTGTTCCATCTTCAAATTGCACAGTATGGCTGATGCATAGACCGCCAAAATAAACATTTGATTTTTTGATTACCGATACATGATCAAACTGTGCTGACATGCGTTTTCTCCAGATAAAGCATATTTATAATATTTTGATCGAAGTAGTTTAATTGTGCTGCAAAAACTAATCAATCAGTGTTGAAAATTTTGAGATAGATAATTACAAAAATCTGAGAAGTGGATATGTCCCAATTTCATCCCACTACCTCAACATTTAGAGTCTAAAACAAGCTGTGCTGTTGTACAAAATACTTTTTTGTTTCATCCACTAAAGTCCTAGTTAGGGTCTATAGAAATGCTGCAAAATCATTTCACAGATATACATGGATAATGAATTATATGGACGGATTTAAGAGACCAAATCATGACGTTTTAAGGCAATAACACTTTAGATTAGATACAAGAATACATACACAAACGTGTTTTGTGAGAACTTAGCAAAATGTTGGATGGTTTAAGCTCACGTTATGCAAGATCATTTACTCTTTGCATCACTACACTGCGTGCTTACGGCAGATACGAAACTAATTTCTTATTAAACTGAAATTTAGGATAGAATTATGAGGTTTTTCGTCATCTTAAAATAAAACTTATCTTGTGACCAAAACAAAACTTAATTATCTTTAACTAGAACTTTTCGCAGCTCGGATGCGTTTATGCTGACACATTTAACTCTGATCAATTTTGCATTAGCCGACCATTTAGCCATCGACATTGAACAAGGCTTTAACGTCCTGACGGGTGAAACAGGTGCTGGTAAATCTTTGCTGCTAGACGCACTATCAGCATGTTTAGGTGAACGAACAGACACCAACTATGTGCGCTATGGATCAGACAAAGCCGATGTGACAGCGACCTTTAGCTACCAAGAGCACAGTCCTGAAGCACTGTGGCTCAAAGAACATGAGCTGGATGATGAGTCTAGAGAAATCCATTTACGTCGCGTGATTTTTGCAACAGGTCGTAGCAAAGCATGGATTAATGGACGTCCGAGCAGCTTATCTGAGTTAAAAGAAATTGGCCGCTTATTGGTACAACTCTATAGCCAACACAGCCAACAACAACTCTTAGAACCGCCCTATCCAAAACATTGGCTAGATCGCTATTACAATTTTTATCAGCCGGCTCAAGCCGTTCGTGATGCCTATAGCAAGTGGCAAAAGGATATTCGACAGCACCAAGCAGCACTCGATGCCCAAGCCACACGTAAGCAACGGATAGAAACGCTTGAACTTCAATTAGAAGAACTTGAAGACCTTGTGCAAACAGACTACAAGGAAATCGAGCAAGAATTTGACCGTCTCAGTCATCATGAACATATCATGCAAGACTGTAGCTATGGTCTAAATGCCCTCGATGATGCCGAGCAAAATATCAATCAAGAAATGGGCGCGATCATTCGTCGAATTGAATCGCATGCAGGACGTAGTGAACAACTTTCTGAAATTTATACGTCGCTACTGAACGCTCAAAGTGAAATTGAAGATGCCACCGCAAATTTACGTCAGTTTATTGATCGTCAAAGTTTTGATCCTGAACGTATGGACGAATTAAATACCAAACTGGAAGTTTTTCATCGCTTAGCGCGTAAATATCGTACTCAGCCTGAAGACTTAAAAAATGATTATGATGCGTGGCAACTTGAGCTTGAACAATTACATCAGCTTGAGGATCCTGAAACCTTAGCTGAACAAGTGGAAGTGTCTCATCAAGACTTTTTAACTAAAGCACAGCATTTGGATGATATTCGTCGTGAAGCGTCTACCCCATTGGCGAAGCAGTTGACTGAACAAGTGAAACAGCTCGCGCTCCCAGAGGCTCATTTTGAATTTAAATTTGAGCCTCTAGAACAAGCTTCAAGTGAAGGTTTGAGCTTTATTCAACTGCTGTTCACCGCAAACAAAGGGATTCCTGCTCAGCCTTTAGCACGCGTGGCATCGGGGGGTGAATTGTCACGTATTGCCTTAGTCATGCAAGTGATGAATGCTGAAAAAACCGAATCCGAAGTGTTAGTCTTTGATGAAATTGATGTCGGGATCAGTGGCGGAACGGCAGAAATTGTCGGGCGTTTGTTGGCTGATTTGGCACAGCATGTTCAAATTTTATGTATTACTCACCAAGCCCAAGTCGCTGCCCAATCTGACCAACATCTCTTGGTGAAAAAACGTCAAACGGATCCTGCAAGCAGTACCATTATCGAATTAGAAGAAGATGATCGGATCCAAGAGCTGGCTCGAATGACTGGTGGTGTGGAGATTAGTCAAACGACCTTACAACACGCAAAACAGTTGCGACAATTAAAATTTCAACATAGTTAATTTTTGATGCTTTCAAAAAAGCCTGTGTATTCAAAGTACACAGGCTTTTTTCTTAAATACACTATTTGAAAATCCCCTGATACACAAAGCCTTTTGAGCCCAAGCTATAGCGTAAATATTTATACTGCGGCTGATGTTGTTGATTGAGTAACATAACATCCACGTGTTTCGGACTGATTTTGAGATATTCATTACCGCTACGACGATCGGTTTCATAATGGCAGTCATAATCTACCGAGATTTGATCTAGTTTCTTTTGCTTAGTTTGAAATACATAAGATTTAAGTAACTGTTTTGGTCCAACTTCAACAGCTCTTAGATGATGTAGTCCACTGCAATTATCACCTTTATAATAACTCTTCACCAAATATACGGTTTTATTTTGGATGTTGACCGGCAAAATTTGATTGATATAGCCTGAGTCAAATTGATCTAAATGTTGCGTTTTTCCCGTTGCATATTGCACATAGCTGCTCCACTCCCCCATCGTGCCTCCGCCAGACACATCAAAACTATAAAATTTAAGTTTTTTATCTGGTGAATATTGCACATGAACAAAACCTTGCTTTTCGAGTTGCGTAAATCCGTAGTGAAAACTGCTCGGATCTGCCGCAATGACATCCACAATTTCACGTTCTATCGCTTCATTGACCTCATAAAAATTTAAGTTTTTATATTTTTTAATCACCTGAGATTCATGTTTTTGTAAGTCAGCGCTTCCTGCAAAGCCTGAAATAGGTAGGCTTGCACAGAGCGCCATCCCTATTATTTTTGAATAATGTGTCATTGTTTTACCCTCAGTTTATCCTGCTATTTTAAGCAATCTCAGTCATCCATCACGTATATCTTCTCCTCACTTTTGTACTGCTGTTGTTCAAATCACCAATCATCGCTTCACAATTCACCACATTGCAGACCCGCCTGCACGATGAAGATTTTTAGCATGTCCCTCACTGGTCGAGCATGACAAATATTGAATTTGCAGAAAAACCCATTGTTGAAAACTTGTGAGTCTAGTATGTTGATAAATACAACGTTATTCGAATGCAATTCACCCCATGAATGAAACTTACCCCCAATAAGGAGAAGCCATTAGGTGACTAAACAATACCTCACACACCGCTGCCTGATTGCTCCACCCGAAATGAACGATGAATTCTTTGCCAATACGGTGATTTATTTAGCGCGACATGATGAAGATGGCGCTCAAGGCATCATTATTAATCGTCCTTCGGGCTTGCAGATCAAAGAACTATTGAATGATTTGGAAATTGAGGCAGATAATGTGCATCCTCATGAAGTGTTGCAAGGTGGTCCTTTGCGCCCAGAGGCAGGTTTTGTTCTTCATACCGGTCAACCGACATGGCATTCGTCTATTGCTGTAGGTGAAAATGTCTGCATTACCACGTCTAAAGATATTTTAGATGCGATTGCACACAATGAAGGTGTGGGTCGTTATCAGGTGGCTCTAGGCTATGCCAGTTGGGGTAAAAGCCAATTAGAAGAAGAAATTGCTCGGGGTGATTGGCTCATTTGTGACTCAGACATGGATTTAATATTTAACTTACCTTATGACGACCGCTGGGACGCTGCCTATAAAAAAATGGGCGTAGACCGCATGTGGTTATCATCTGAGATTGGACATGCCTGATTTACAACAATATCAAATGATTATGGCCTTTGACTTTGGCACACAAAAAACAGGAATGGCTGTGGGACAAGCCCTGATTGAAAGTGCAAATCCCCTGCCACTCTTTCCCATGAAAGATGGCATTCCCAATTGGGATAATCTACTCAAGATTGTGAAACAGTATCAGCCGGATTTGTTCATCGTGGGTCTACCGCTCAATATGGATGATAGCGAATCTGAACTCTCCACACGTGCGCGTAAATTTGCACGACGCCTTCGCCACCAAACCAATATTGAAACCTTGATGGTCGATGAACGCTTAACGACACGTGAAGCGCGTGATGAATTAGATCATTATCAAGCCCAAGGCCGTGCGAAGAATCTTTCTGCCGACAGCCTTGCTGCAGCATTGTTTATTGAAAGTTGGTATCGAAATCCAGTTGGACTGAAACCTTAAGCGCTTTCAACAAACAGGCAAATAAAAAAGCATCCAAAAGAGGATGCTTTTTTATGCGCAAGATTGATCACTCAATGTTGCGCAAATGAAATGATTGGGGATAACTTAGTTTTTATCCACAATATGAATCGTGGTGGTTCGACCCGCGACAAAAGCCAACTGATCATGCGGCACTTCATCCAGTACAATTTTCACTGGTACACGCTGTGCCAAACGAACCCAACTAAAGGTTGGATTGACATTGGCCAGTAAACTATCAGTCGATGTACGTTCACGGTCTTCAATCCCTGTTGCAACGCCTTGTACATGGCCTTTATAAACTTCAGAACTTCCCATCAGTTGGACTGTTGCAGGTGCGCCAACATAGATTTTATCCAGTTTGGTTTCTTCAAAATATCCCACAACATACAATTGTTGACGGTCAATTAAGGCCGCTACGGCTTGGCCGACTTTGACGTAATTCCCTGCTTTGAGTTCAAAGTTAGACAATGTTCCATCAGTCGGTGCAACCACTTCCGAACGGTTTAAATTCAATTCAGCCAAATGCAAACTGCTATTCGCCGCTTCAATCAGGGCTTTTTGCTGCACCACACTGGCTTTGGCTTGTTCAATCGCTGCCTGAGTTTGTTCATGCTCTGCATGTGATTGATCACGTACTGCAAACATTTGATCTTGTTCTTGTTTTGAAATCGCACCGTCCATCAAACTTGCATAACGATTTGCATTTTTATCTGCAAGATTAATATTGGCTTGTGACTTCACTAGATTGGCTTTAGCTTCAGCAAGCTGCGCTTCAGCCCCTGCCAGTCCTGCTTTGGCTTTCGCCAAGTCAGATTTGGCTTGCTCAACATCCAAAGCTTGACGTGCCACATCTATACGAAACAGCACTTGGCCTTTTTTCACTTGTTGGTTGTCTTGAACTAAAACGTCTGTGACCAAACCTGAAACATCCGATGACACTTGAATCACGTCACCACGTACCCGTCCATCACGCGTCCATGGTTCCGAATTGTAATAGTCCCAAATATGTTTCAGCGCAAGTAATGCGCCACATAGCACGATTATCAACAATACAGGCCGAACATATTTTCGGACATTCAAATTGGTCATACGATTACCTCAATCATTTCATTTTTTAGGGGCTTAGAACTGGCAGAAAATAAAGATTTCATGCACCAGCCAAAGCAACATCACAAATACACCCAAATAAAAAATATTGAGCATCGGCACCCAATCTGGCGCCATCCATCGGTCAAGCAAACGCATGATGACCCGCAATAACAGATAGGCCAATACCGCTTGAATCAATAGAATGGGCACATAGACGCCATATACATTTAGCTCACCCATGTTGTGCCTCGACCTGTAAATTATCTGGTGTTTGCTGTGTTAGGACATGACACAAACTGCTTTGAATATTGTTCAGCGAATACTGAATTCGATGCATAACATCATCGTTTTCCACACCCTGAACAGCCTGATTCAATCGTTGAATTCGCTCTACAATTTGCTGTTTCAAGCTCATAGACACATTCTTTTGCCCTTGTTCCATGGCCCGAAAATAGTCATCTAAATCTTGTTGTAACTCTTCGAGTTCGCTGACCAGTGCATCATTCGGATCGAGTTTATTCATGAGTTCTTGCAAGCGGGTTAAATCAATCACAGCACTGGCTTCCACCAAAGCCCACTCGATCTGTTGTTTTAAATTCCCTGATTGCACCATTTTGCTGTTTAGGATGCCGATTCGGTCCAACATACTGCGTAAATGCACCCGAAACGGTAAGCCATACGGCAGATATAATGCCTGACGCAGTGCTTTGTAATGCTGTGAAAGTATGCGTTGGGCCGTCATATCCGGTGACATCGCACGCACTAAATGAATAATAAACACCGAAATAATGGGTCCCAAAACCGTCCCAATCGATGCATCGAAGAAAAACACCTGATCAAGGCTAAAGCGGTTTTGAAAATTCAGCCCCATGATGGTGCCCATCAAAAGCGGCAAGCTGATCCCGACCAAAGGCGGATGTAAAAATAGCATCAGACAGAACATCACAAACGGTGCTAACACCACGATCAACTGCCAAAAAGCGGTCACATGCGGGAAAATGCCATTGGCGTAGATGAACACCATGAAAGCCGCATACATATTGGCGCGAATAAACATTTTCAATGCAGGAACAGGGTTATCCATTGCAGTTAAAATACAAGCACTGATTGCAGCCATTTCGGCCATCATAAATCCAGCTTTCCAACCACTAACGATCCAAAAACCCGTAGAAATTAAAATAATCAAACATGCGGACACCCCGCCACGAATGGCAACACCTGCATCTCGATGCAAAGTCGGATAATGACTATTGCCCAAGGCGGTCAGTGTGGCAGGTAAAGTGGAGTCGCCTTGCTGTACCCGCTGCCAAAGCAAGCGAATCGCACGAATATTCTGAATAAAATGCCGAATATCCATTTTTAGACTACCTAAAATCACCTGTTGTGATGGCAATGCCTGTGCCTGAATGTGTTGAAAATCTTGCTCAAACTGTTCAGGCAATTGATTGAGTTCACTTTCCTCAATCTGATGTTGATCTAATAAAAACGCGGCAATATGTTCATGGGCTTGCTTGAGTGCCGTCCGATAATTTGCATCCAGACCATCTAATTGTTTCATCCGTTCAGACATGGCCACCAAGTTGCTGACCAACAAACTCAACTGATGCAAGATTTCCTGCAACGGACGTGTCATGCCTTTTAAGGTGGATTTTTCATAAGACAAATGCACCGCCATGACATGTATATCGGCGATATCTCGTGCAATATTGCCGAGATTTTTAGAATAATTTTTTAGCTCGGCAGGCTCTAATAAAATCTGATCAAAAATTTCTTTGGTATCGGCAAAGGTTTTGCTCACCCGTGTTTCGACGGCAGGGCCAATATGCATTGGAAATAATGTCGTGGTCACGATGGCACTACAGACCACACCCACCGTAATTTCGAGAAAACGCCCCAAGGCCATATCGAAAATCGAAGCAGTATCAATAAAATACACCACGTTAAAACAGATAATGACCGTGGTATAACCCGCCAACATGGAAACATAACTACGAGGCGTGCGGTCTAGCAATGACAAATACAGGCAAAACCCAACCCAAACCGCTAAAAACACCGTAAACAGTACAGGCATGTGGATGAGATGTGGCAGTGCCACCACCGACACGGCCGCCCCTAAGAACGTCCCTAATACACGATACAAACTTTTTGAAGACGTCATCCCTGAATATGGATTCGCGATCACGAAAACGGTGCCAATCGCCCAAATCGGATATGCCAAATTCAGTACAAAGGCCACATACAATGCAAGCATGCCCGCGATGAACGTTTTGGTCGCAAAAATCCAGTCCATTTTATTGGGCCGAAAAGCGAGTATTTGTTTCGTCAGCAGCATGATGGATCTCGGTGGCTTGCTTCTTTTTAGTGAAAACGGCCTCGTATCGAATGCTTAAACATTCGATAGCACAACCTGTATCACGGCACAGGAATGACTAGAAATTTCAATAAGTAAAGAAGCGATTCAAATCGTGTTTCAAACCATTTGAATACAAAAAGTAGTGTGCAACATTGCCTGCGCATCGAAATAATGGGCAATATTTATTCAATATAGGATATTTTCACAACAATTTTGCTAAAAAAACAAATTAAAGTCAATATTAATATCTTATTTTGATAATTGACCTATATTTTAAATGAGTATTTCAATTTTTTTATTATGCTTTTATCAGAATAACCCAAGAAACCCTGTGATATTTCAGATTTGTTTCATTTCCAGTGTAGAAAAGCGCAACATCAGGCCGAGCAATTTGTTATAAAGTAACTTAACGATTCATTTTTTATTGTGACCAAGCAGGTTCTTATGGCGCTTTCCAGTTTTGGTAAAATTCTCACCGTACTCGACTTATTTTCAGTTGCTCGTCCCATCATCAATGTCGACATTATTAGTGAAGAATTAGGCTTATCTAAACCAACGAGCTATCGCTATTTAAAAGAACTGGTTTCTGCTGAATTATTGCAGCGCCTCAGTGGGACTTCTGGCGATTACACACTGGGTTCAAAAATTGCTGTGCTTGATTTTATTTCTCGCACCACCGATCCATTGGTGCAAATTAGCATCCCCTTCATGAAAGAAATTGTGGAACGCACAGAGTCTTGTTGCTTATTGACGCATCTGAATATCGACTCTTGTATTGATGTGCATCATGAACTTTATAAAGACTATGCAGCCTTAGCTTATGGTCGAGGTAGCCCGCGTCCAATGTACAAAGGCTCATCGTCTAAAGTGATTTTGTCTCAGTTACCTAAGCAACGGATTTTAGATTATTACCACCGTTTTGCGGACGAGTTATCTCAAGTTGGTTTTGCGCATAATGAAGAAGAATTTATGCAGCAAATGAAAAAGATTAAAAAGCAGGGGTATTATTTTTCCAATGGTGAAGTTGACCCGAATATGTCAAGCCTATCGATTCCGATTAAATTCTCCAGTAAAGAACCCCCACTTGCTTTGACCCTATTGGCGTCTAAAAATCGTTTTGAATTTATGAATTTTCAAAAAGTCGTAGAAATGCTGCAAGACTGTACAGCGCGTATTGAGAAAAAATACAGCAGTATGATGGAAGAATCGGACGCCATTTAAGCCTGATCTGTTTGCGCATAACTGATGCAATATTGTAAAGACGCTATTTAATTAATCTGATAAATCCATGTTGTTAATTGAATTTATTAATTATAAATTCCAGATATATTATCATAATATGATTATTGTTCTTTAGCAGTCATCTCAATCATGTGTTCCATGATTTCAGTTGATTGTCGCTATACTCTTCCTCAGAGAAAGAAAAAAGCTCATCTAGATATGGGCTTTTTTTATGGCTGTTGATCATAGAAATAACGAAAGGTTAAATTCACCCTCGGCTCGGTCACTTTCATCGACTTCATTAGGGCATGTTTCCAATACCGTTGGGTTTTCCCACGCATCACAATCAACTGTCCACTTTGCAGTAAAAGCTGTACTTTCTCTTGAGTGCTTTTATGTTTAAAGCAAAACTTTCGGCTTGCGCCAAAACTCAAAGATGCGATCACCACCTGCTGTGTGGGTGAAAGCAAAGATGGCTCATCATCACTATGCCACCCCACCGCTTGCGTACCATTTTCGTATAAATTGGCCAAACAGGAATTAAACGTCTGACCCACCCGTTGCTCAATATGTTGCTTTAAGCGCAGTAAAGCTGGATTCCAGATCAATGCCTGCTTTTGCATGCCTGAATAGTGATACTCATAATGAGCATCTCCATACCAAACCACTTTTCGTTCCGTTTGAAAATACTGTCCATGCAAAATGACTTCATCATGCTGCCAAGCCAACTGCGTGAGGAAATAGCGTAAATATTTTTCACTCTCTTCGGCGTTGAAGATCAATCCATAATCTTCAACTTCACCATCATAGGGCAACAGATTTGCATGCGGTTCAGGCGTAAATAATTCAAAATTCATCGGTTCAACTCAACACTGTTTGGCACAGCAGCGTGATGCTGATGTCGTGAGCACATTTAAAAAATATCTTAGCCGAAAAACTCTCGTCACAAATCAAAACATTGTCATCGCTTGTCGCATAGAATTTTCAGTCTTAGACTAAAGCTCATATTCACAATAAAAATAATTGCTTATGAACCTGTGGCAGCTTTTCCAAAAATTACGTCCATTTGTACAGCCATACCGCTGGCTGGTGGTCGTGACGCTGATCTTGACCTTAATTGGCTCACTCACGGCACAGGTGAATGCCCTGACACTCAAATATGCCGTAGACAGCATCAATCAGCTTTTACAACAAGGCCTCGGTCTAGCCAATGGTTGGCATATATTAATCACCATCACCGTAGTCTTACTGGGAAAAGAAGTCATCAATGCCATCGTGCAATTTGGACAAAAATCGTTTGGTGAAAAGTTACGTATTTTAATTTCTCAGGATTTGTCCCAAGGCATTATTGAAAAATTTATCACCTATCGATTGGCATTCTTCGATCAACAAGACAACCAAGCAGGTAAGCTCCAAACTCGAATTGATCGGGGTGTCAGCTCGCTCACACGATTGGTTCAAATCTTTTTTATTGATATTTTACCATTATTTACCAGTGCCATTATTGCACTGGGCTTAATGTATTATGCCAATGTTTGGGTTGGTGTGGTGGCCACAATTATCGTGCCGATTTATTTTTGGCTGACCTTCAAACAATCACAAAAACTGGCAGGCAAACGCCGTGCCCTACGCGATAATTTTGAAAAGAAAAATCAGGGTATTCTGAGTATTATCAATTCGATAACGGTCATTAAATCTTTTAACAAAGAAGCCGTCGAATCGAAAAAACAATTAAATCTGCAAAAGTCGCTGACTGAAAACCAAATGCAGACACGGCAAACCAGTTATATCTTTGACGGACTCAAAACCTTTATCGAACAGGTCGGTGTGGTACTGATCATCATTTTGACAGCCTATTTCGTTTTGGATGGGCAAATGAGTATCGGGATGATTATGTATCACGTGTTGTTATTTAATAATGTCTCTGCCCCGATTCGCTCGCTGCATCGTATCTATGATGAAATTAACTCTGCGATGATTTATTCAGAAAGCTTCTTTAACATCTTAGAAGCGGATCATGAAATTGAAACCAGTGGTACTGCCCAACCTCCGATTCAAGGTCAATTTGAATTGAGCAATGTCGACTTTAGTTATCCCAATGGTTTTCAGGCATTACACCGTATCAATATGACCATCCAACCGAACAAAATCACCGCCTTGGTTGGTTTATCTGGCGCTGGTAAATCGACATTAATTAGCTTACTGGATAAGTTTTATCATCCTCAAGCGGGCAATATCAAACTCGATGGCATCGATTTAGAACAGATTGATACGCAGTATTTACGTGAAAATATTGGTTTGGTTTTACAAAAAAATCATATTTTCCCAGGTTCAATTTTTGAAAATATTCGCTATGGAAAAAGTACAGCTACAGAGCAAGAAGTCTTCGATGCAGCACGGAAAGCCTCGATCCATGATCAGATCTTAAAACTGCCGCATGCCTATGAAGCCGATGCCTTGCTGCTCTCAGGTGGACAGCAACAGCGTATTGCCTTGGCACGTATGTTCCTGAAAAATCCACCGATTATTTTCTTGGACGAACCGACGGCTAGTTTAGACGCGATCGCTGCTGAACAAATTAAAAATAGTCTGGATCAAATTAAACAAGGGCGTACCGTCATCATGATTTCACATAGTTTGTCGCAAATTATCGATGCCGATTACACCTATGTGATGAAAGACGGACAAATCGTAGAACACGGGGAGCATCATGATTTGTACCATCAAGAAGGTGCCTATAAGCAAATCTTCGATGCGATGGCGAAAAGTTTAAATATTGACAAAATTGCCCGGACTTTTGAGGAAGACGAAGAAACACATAGTTAATTTTAGACCGAAAAAAGCCCATCGTTTGATGGGCTTCGTTCATATTTGTTTTATTCAATTAACGCTGAACTTTTTGCTCAATTTCTTCAACACTGGTGTGACGGACATCTAGACCTTTCACCATATAAATCACCTGTTCAGAGATATTTCGAGCATGGTCACCAATACGTTCAAGTGAACGCAGCACCCAAAGTACATTCATCACCCGAGTAATATGGCGTGGATCTTCTATCATATACGTCATGAGGGTACGGGTTGCCGATTGATACTCGCGGTCAATATCAGCATCGGCCAAAAGGACACGTAAAGCCTGATCTACATCCAAACGTGCAAAGGCATCGAGCGCATCATGAATCATCACGCGGACTTGGTTGCCAATATGACGTGTTTCCATATAGCCACGCGGTGAACCCCCCTCTTCACACAAGCTTTGTGCAATACGGGCAATTTTTGCCGCTTCATCACCAATCCGTTCTAAATCGGTGTTGGCTTTCGACATCGCAATCACCATGCGTAGATCAATTGCAGCAGGATGACGACGCGCCAAAATTAGGGTAAGCGCTTCATCAATTTCAGTTTCCATACGGTTCACCGTATTGTCTTGAAATTGAACATCAATCGCCATTGTTGCATCCGTATCCAATAAGGCATGAATGGCATTTGCAACCTGCTGCTCCACTAAACCACCCATGGTCATAAATTTGGTATGCACATCCTGCAACTCTTCATTGAATTGCGAAGAAATATGATGGTTTAAAACAGGATTATTAGGCAAAGCGAGTCTCCACTACAACGTGAATCGGCAGATTTTAGTGCCATATTAAAGCATATTGATTGTGAAACTTTTATGACCATGGATTATTTCTTTAGTAGGATCGATGGCTGATTTTTCTGATCGACCAACCACGCATTCATTTCCACTAAATCAGCTTCCGTTAATTTCCCAACAGAGGCTTTGAGTTGCAATACATGTATTAAATAATCGTACTTGGAATTTAAATAATCTTGACGGGCTGAAAAGGCATTACGCTGTGCCAGCAGCACATCAACCATGGTTTTCAGACCTTCCTGATACTGGGCTTGTGAGGCCAATGACACTTGCGCGGAAGAATCCATCGCGGCTTTACGTGCCTGTAATTTACTTTGATCCGTTTCGACTTGCATATAAGATTTTTTTACATCGGTTTGTGCTTTTCGAATTGCTGCATCCACCTGTGCTTGGCTTTTTTCAACATTGATCGCCGCTTGCTTAATGGATTTCTGTGTCCGTCCACCATTAAACACATTCCAGTTCATTTCAATCCCCACCTGATCAAATTGACCATCTTGCGACATGATGGATTGTGGACTTTGCTTGTTATACCCATAGGTCCCTACCGCTTCAATCTGAGGATATAAGGCGGCCTTTTCAACGCGTTTACCATCTTCCGCATAACGTTGTTGCATACGCGCTTGTAAAATACCTAGGTTCTGTCCCTGAGCCAGTTCTTCCCACGCTTGTACATTGTTTGGAATCGGTTTTTCAAACTGAAAATCTTCACGTAACACCGCCAAATTTTCTCGATATGGCCCAATCAATTGCTGTAATTGTTCCTGCGCCAAAACCAATTGAACATTGGTTGCCATGCGGTTTGCCCGTGCATTTTGATATTGTGCATTGGCTTCACTGACA
The DNA here is from genome assembly GCF_013419235.1 of Acinetobacter sp. YH12098. Classification (NCBI taxonomy): domain Bacteria; kingdom Pseudomonadati; phylum Pseudomonadota; class Gammaproteobacteria; order Moraxellales; family Moraxellaceae; genus Acinetobacter; species Acinetobacter sp. YH12098. The sequence goes on along the minus strand of NZ_VPAO01000004.1, from coordinate 67,048 downwards.
TCACTTTTTGCCACTAGGCCTTCTTTTAATTTGCCATTCATCATGCGCAGCTGTTCAGATAGCGCCTGTTCTTCTTGTAGGTTGGCAACCGTCAATGCTTGCTGGCGTAGAACATTAAAATAAGCTTCAGAGACATTTAAAATATGATCTTGTTTTTGAATCCGCAGATTAATTTCACTTAAATTAATCGAGGTCTTTACTTGCTTCAGCCCTTCCCATGCATCCCAACGAAAAATGGGCTGACGGGCAGTGAGCGCAATTTGTCTTGTTGTGGTGCTGTCTGGCATGATCAGCCCGGCTTGAGCGCCGCTTTGGTTGGAATTTTGATTTTTTCGGGTCACATTTCCGGAGATTGTTACCGTCGGGAGTAAGTTCCCATTGGCAATCCCCAAATTCAATTTATCCGCTTCATATTGTAGTTTATTGGCTTGCCAATTGGGGTCTTCTTGTTTTGCACGTTCATAAGCTTGCACAAGATCTAGCGCACACGCCCACTGACTCGTGAAAAGTAAACAAAGACCCACCACAACTTTTTTGTTCATTTTTTTTGTAAATTCCTAATATTCAAATACCCGAGATTGAATATTCAAGCCTAAAACTAAGCAGATACTAATCATATCCTTGCAAATTTCCGTATGATTTTTATTAATTTTTTATATCAAATGCGACAAAACCAGATAATTTAAGTCGTTTTCGGACATTACTCACAACGCTATAACAAAGAACTGTACAATAGTACACATATTGCGCGTGTTTCATCTATAGAATAGTCGACATTCCATCGGACAATACCACTTCTATAGCGCATCGAGTTCCAGTGTCAAAAATTTTTCAGCTGCCTGCAAAGTTTAGTGCAATGTTTTTATGTTTCAGTATGTTGAATGGATGCCAACAACAACCTGAACCACAACCTGCACCAGAGTTTCCCAACAATAAGACTGTTCAAAAAGAAGCAGTCGATTTGTCTTTGCTGTGCAAAAAACTTGAAAAAAATATGCTGGAAATAGACGATCAACGCACAACTTTTGCTTTAGAACAAATCAACCAAGATCTCAAAGTCTGCTTGCCGCTGTTAAAAGCGGACGAACAAAAAAAATTACTGCGCTTGTCCAATCAAATGTATCGCAACTTTTTACATGTTGAACGTACAGCTCAACAGCAAATGGCATTCGAACAATTTGCTTTTGATATGGCTCAGCATCCGACCATTCAACAAAATCATTATGAACAGCTCACCGCCCGAGATCAGTATTTACTGAAACATAAAGGCCAAGCCTATGTGGAATTGTTCGATGCAGGTGAAGGACAATTACGCTATCGCCGTAGTCCTGAATATTTAGCCAAAATTTTTGCGCCGTATATGGAAGAATCTGAGCAAGTCTTTATTGAAAAACTGGCTGAACAAAATGCACAACCTGCCTTGTTGCAACAAAGTTTAGCCATTGAGCCGCAAGAGATTGCTACACGTGCAATTTTTTGGGAAGACTATCTCAAGCAATATCCAGATAGCCCCTACAAAAAAGATGCACAACAATTGCTATATCAATATAGCAAATTGTTATTTATTGGTTCGGCACATAGTCCCGTTTCTAATGATTTTTCAGACCGCCTCAGTATTCAAGCCAGTTCTTTAGAAGAAATTGAACGCTTGGCTCAATTAAAAAACTCCAAATTGGCAGATCAGGCGCGTTTATTTTTAAAATTATTAGATCAAAATACTGCTGCATCTAATCAGCGATCAGAAGCGCAACTGTTGAATTTAATTGGTGTCCGCAATCCTGATCCGCATTATAAGAAAGACTGTTTTAGTGACGCCATCTGTGTAAATCAGTCCTCTACTTAGCCAATGCAAGTTCAATTGCACATGTGCCTAGCCAAAATTCTGCACTGCAAAATCGATGAAAAATAACACTGTTTTAAAACAGCCTTCATGCTAATATCCGCACAAAGCTTGACGGAGCGCAGGTAATTTCCTGCTGAGATCATCTAAATTTAGTTCGCTAAATTTAAGGATGAGTACCGTTGAACCTGATCAGGTTAATACCTGCGTAGGAATCAAGCCATCTAAAAACTTAAGCCCTTCTTATCTCTTGGTTTTACGCCTTTATTTTCAGGTGAATCCATCAGATAAACTGCCACGTTTTTGGTCGTGCTTGATTCGTTGATGTCATTCATAAGGATCATTGCAATGAACCAATTAACGAATCTCACCGCTTCAGATCGCGCTGCTCAACATGAACAAGATGCTAAAGATCTCACTCGTATTCTCCCTGCGTCAAAGAAAGTCTATATCCAAGGCTCACGTCCTGATATTCGCGTACCAATGCGTGAGATCAGCCTTACAGATACGCCTACAGGTCTGGGTGGAGAAAAAAATCTACCCATTATGGTCTATGACACCTCTGGTGCTTATACCGACCCCAATATTCAAATTGACCTGAATCAAGGCCTGCCCAATGTCCGTGAATCTTGGATTGAGTCACGTAATGATACGGAAATACTCGATACCTTAACTTCAAAATTTGGACAAGAGCGTCTTCGAGATATTCGTACTGCAGAGATTCGTTTTGCGCATATTTCAAAACCCCGTCGCGCTCGTCGTGGACACAATGTGTCTCAAATGCACTATGCCAAACAAGGCATCATCACCCCTGAAATGGAATACATTGCGATTCGTGAAAATCAGCGCCAGCGTGAAGGTGTTGATATGCGCCAACATGCCGGTCAAAATTTTGGCGCACGCAATTTAACTGAAATCACCCCAGAATTTGTACGTCAAGAAGTGGCTGAAGGTCGTGCCATTATCCCTGCCAACATTAACCACCCTGAATGTGAACCGATGATTATTGGTCGTAACTTCTTGGTGAAAATCAATGCCAACATTGGTAACTCAGCACTTGGTTCAAGCATCGATGAAGAAGTGGCAAAAATGACTTGGGCAACTCGTTGGGGCGCTGACACCATCATGGATTTATCGACAGGTAAAAATATCCATGAGACCCGCGAATGGATTATTCGCAACTCCCCTGTACCGATTGGCACCGTGCCGATTTACCAAGCTTTAGAAAAAGTTGATGGTGTCGCAGAGGACTTAACCTGGGAAATTTTCAAAGACACACTGATTGAACAAGCCGAGCAAGGTGTCGATTACTTTACGATTCACGCAGGCGTGCTGCTTCGTTATGTTCCACTCACCGCCAACCGTTTAACTGGTATTGTGTCACGTGGCGGATCCATCATGGCGCAGTGGTGCTTAGCGCATCATGAAGAAAACTTCCTGTATACGCATTTTGATGAAATCTGCGAAATCATGAAAGCCTATGATGTGTCATTCAGTTTAGGCGATGGTTTACGTCCAGGGTGTATTCAAGATGCTAACGATGAAGCTCAATTTAGTGAATTACGCACCTTAGGTGAATTGACTCACCGGGCATGGGAGCATGATGTACAAGTCATGATTGAAGGCCCAGGCCATGTCCCAATGCACATGATCAAAGAAAATATGGATCTACAACTCGAGGTTTGCAAAGAAGCACCTTTTTATACCCTTGGGCCGCTCACCACTGATATTGCACCGGGCTATGATCACATTACCTCTGCCATTGGTGCGGCAATGATTGGTTGGTACGGCACCGCGATGCTGTGTTATGTGACCCCGAAAGAGCACCTTGGTCTACCAGATAAAAAAGACGTCAAAGATGGCATTATCACCTACAAAATTGCAGCCCATGCCGCAGACCTTGCCAAAGGTCATCCTGGTGCGCAGGCTCGTGATAATGCATTGTCGAAAGCACGCTTTGAATTCCGCTGGGAAGACCAATTTAATCTGAGCTTAGACCCTGATACAGCACGCAGCATGCATGATGAAACTATGCCGAAAGAAGCACATAAATCGGCCCATTTTTGTTCCATGTGTGGACCTAAATTTTGCTCGATGAAAATCACACAAAATGTGAGAGATTATGCAAAAAATCAGCAAGATATGCAGCTTTCTTCAGAATTTAATCCTGAAATTGAAACGGGTTTACAAAGCATGAAAGCGGCCTATCATGAACATGGTCAAAAGTTGTACCACAAAGTGTAAAGCTTAAAAAAAATCTTTTGTATTCAACAAAATCTCGGTTAGGATGAAATGGAAGATTTCATCCTAATTAGCGCTTATGAATATTATTAAACAGGCCACATATAACAAAAAAGATTACAGCATTGAAGGGCGTGAACATCTTTATAAAGGCTTTATTCAAGTTGAAAAAGTTCAGCTTCGACACCGCTTATTCCATCAAGACAGCATGATTCCAACCATTCAGCGTGAATTGATTCATCGTCCTGAAGCAGCAGGTGTGCTGATCTATAGTCATCAACAACAAAAATTTGCCTTAATTGAACAATTCCGCATTGGGGCGATTGATGATGAAACTTCGCCATGGCAACTAGAGATTATTGCCGGCGTGCTCGATGGTGATGAATCTGCTGAAAGCTGCATCCGCCGTGAAAGTTTGGAAGAATCAGGCTGTGAATTAGATGCACTACAGCATTTATTTAGTTTTTATCCCTCTGCGGGTGCCTGCGCGGAATTATTCCACCTTTATAGTGCTGAAGCTGAACTTCCTGAACATGGCGGAGTCTTTGGCATGCCTGATGAAGGAGAAAATATTCAATTGCATATCTTAAACTATGCTGATATTCCTGAATTATTAACCAATGGTCGGCTAAAAAACGCACCTGTCATTATGGCCTTGCAATGGTTACAACAACAAATACATACTACAAGGAATGTCTAAGGGGAAGGACATGACTTTAAGGGATACACCACAATACGACTGGACACTGATCCAGATCTCGGACACACATTTAATGGATCAGGAAGATCTTGAATTTGTCCGCATGAATCCAGAGCAGAGTTTTCACGATGTGATTCAACAAATTCAGTTGAACCATCATCACATCGATACGCTTGTCCATACTGGCGATCTTGCACAAGTGCCGGTAGAGTGTACCTATGCGCGTTATCTCGAATATATGCAACAGCAGCCGTTTCCGTTTTATCAGATTCCGGGGAACCATGACGAAGCGTCTTGCTTCCCATTTCATCAACAGGAAGATCGTGCTCACTGCATCGCATTAGGCAATTGGTGTCTGATTTTACTGAACAGTGCGGTTAAAGGAAAAGTGGATGGTTGGGTATCACAACAGCAGTTGGAACAATTAGATCAGTTACTCACAGCACACCCACAGCAACACATCATTGTGGCATGCCACCACCACCCTTTTGCCATGCAATCGCATTGGATAGATCAGCATAAACTAAAGAACGCTGAACATCTCATAGATGTGCTTTCACGCCATGACAATGTCAAAATTGTACTATGCGGACACGTACATCAAGACTCGTCTAATCAATGGCGCAATATTCAGTTTTTATCGACGCCTTCGACCAGTGTTCAGTTCAAACCACATAGTGAAAATTTTGCCTTAGATGAAGCTTTACCAGGGTATCGTGCACTCTATCTGAATGATAATGGTGAATTTAAAACTGAAGTTGTTCGGGTCAAATTGAAACAACCTCAAATTAATGTTGAAATTTCAGGTTATTAACTTTTCAATTTGATTTTTTTGCTTTACTTTATGGCTTCTAAAGGAAAAGTGATAGTTAGAATCCAAACATCAAAGACTATCAATAAGCAGAAAAAGTCTATATGATGACGACCCCCACAGAAGGAAACTCTGTGTTGGGTGGATAAAAAACTTGCATATCACCATATTTTTTGCGTATAGATATATGCATATGATGAGGAATGCCCTACATGGCGAATGACAACCAAAATCAAGTCTTAGACGAACAAACTGATGTAGTAGACGAAAAGTCTACCAAACGCGTGCGCAAATCAAAGCCAAAGGCGACTGAAAGTGGTTCTACTGCAAGCTTATTTGGTATTGAACCTTATCAGCCTAAAAAGAATGAAGAATACATGTCTGAAGGGCAACTTGAGCATTTCCGTCACATCTTATTGGCGTGGAAAGCTGAGTTAATGTCTGAAGTAGACCGTACTTTGAATACCATGCAAGACGAAAATACTGCGCTTCCAGATGTGAACGACCGTGCAACGCAAGAAGAAGAATTTGCGATTGAACTTCGTACACGTGACCGTGAACGTAAACTGATCCGTAAAATTGAACAATCAATTGAAGCGATTAAAAATGATGACTACGGTTTCTGTGAAACGTGTGGTATCGAAATTGGTTTACGTCGCCTAGAAGCACGTCCAACAGCAACTTTATGTATCGACTGCAAAACACTTGCAGAGATCAAAGAGAAGCAAAATAACGGTTAATTCTGTGTTGAGTAATTCCTCTCTAGCCCTCCCTTTAGATAAGGGAGGGAAAGCTGCAGAGCATTACGTGGGTCGGTTTGCGCCATCGCCAACCGGCCCTTTGCATTTTGGCTCTTTAATTACAGCAGTCGCAAGCTACTGCGATGCCCGTGCCCATCAAGGGCAATGGGTCGTTCGTATCGAAGATACCGACATTCCACGTATATTTCCCGGCAGCGAAGAACATATCTTACGTTGTATTGATGCATTTCAATTCGAACCAGATACCGAGATCATTTTCCAAAAAGACCGCCTTGAAATCTATGAGCAAGTCATTGCGCATTTGCATGCCCAAGACTTGGTCTATGCTTGTCAATGCACCCGAAAAATGCTCGGTTCAAATCATATCTATCAAGGCACATGTCGTAATCTTGGCCTTTCCCTTCAGGATCAGGCTATTCGAATCAAAGTCGATGCACAGAACATTTGTTTTACCGACCGCTTACAAGGGACGCATTGCTCGAATCTGCAACAGGATTTGGGTGACTTTGTCTTAAAACGCCGTGATGGCATTATCAATTATCAACTTGCTGTCGTGGTTGATGACTACCTACAAGGGATGACCCATGTTGTACGTGGGGCTGATCTTTTGGACAATACCGAACGTCAAATTTGGCTCGGACAGGTTTTGGGTTATCCACTCCTTGAATACATGCACTTGCCATTGGCAATGAATAATCAGGGACAAAAACTGTCAAAACAGAATATGGCTCAAGCTCTTGATTTAAGCCAAGCGGCACCTTTATTACAACAAGCATTGCAAGCCCTACACCAACCGCCAGTCGACTTGGATACGCCACGTATTATGCTACAACAGGCGATTGCGCAGTGGGATATTCAACAAATTCCCCATGGCACAGCATTGCCTCAAATCTATCAATAAACCCACATCCCTATCTGAGCCAATCACTCGATATTCAATTGAATTATGCTTTAATAAAGTGATCAATCGACCATTGGAGAGCCTAATGTTTTTTATTTTTGGAGTTGGTCCGAAAACCAAAGTCATTGAAAAGAGCCAATTTACTTGCCCTGTCTGCCGCAGCAGAACTCAGTATGAGTTAAAACAGCAACGTAATTATTTTTCTTTATTTTTTATCCCATTGATTCCCCTTTCTAAAGCCAAGGCGAGCTTGGTCAAATGTCTCCATTGTGGAACGGAGATGCCAGCCAGTGTCCTCCACCATGCATCTCCCGATCCGCAACGAGATACCAATTTAGAAGCTTGATTCTTCTTTACTTGGGTTTACTTCTTTGGTCGTGGCATCGATCTTTAATATCAGACTCACCATAACCGCACAGATAATCAAAGAAGACCCCCCATAACTAATAAACGGTAAGGTCAAACCCTTGGTAGGAAGCATGCCCATGTTCATGCCGGCATTCACCAAAATTTGCAGTAAGAAGATAATACTAATGCCATAAGCCAAGTAGCCTGCACGTAAGTATTGATGACGTAAAGCACGATGACCAATGCGAATACAGCAGACCAACATCACAAATGACAGCGTCAATACGGTCAAAATCCCAAAGAAGCCAAATTCTTCGCCCAAAACCGCCAACATGAAGTCGGTATGTGCCTCAGGTAAATACGACATTTTTTGAATACTATGACCTAATCCGACACCAAACCATTCACCGCGACCAAAAGCCATTAATGCATTTGATAACTGGTAGCCTGCACCTAGTGGATCATTCCATGGATTTGAGAACGACATCAATCGTTCTAAACGGTAGGGTTCAAATAAAATCAAGAACACAAATGCCATGATGATCGCACCAAAGGCAATTGCGAACTGAATCAACGGTGCTCCTGCGAGGAAGAATACCCCTAGCATGGTTAAGGCAATCACCACCGTCGCCCCTAAATCGGGCTCTGCCATGACCAAACCGACAGTTGCAGCCATAATCACTGCCAAACGCACCAAGCCCTTAATATTATTACGGACTTCTTCGGCACGTCGTACCACATAGTCCGCGGTAAATATCGCCATCATGACTTTGGCGACTTCCGAAGCCTGTAAGGTGAAACCAGCAATCCGAATCCAACGTTTAGAACCATTGACCTCTGTCCCGACAGCCAATACAGCAGCCAGTAAGATAATCGTGATAATCCATAAAAAGAAGGTGTTATTAAACCAAACATTCAACGGCACTTTATAGGCGATATAGGCAGCGGCGGCGGCGGCGGCAATCGAAATCCCATGTCGTGAAATGTAATGGAAGGCATTTTCATGCATGCGTTCTGCATAGGGCATAGATGCAGATGCCACCATGATCGAACCAATACACAACAATGCCAAAACACAGAACACCAAAACATTGCGCACGTTGACCTCGGCAGGTAACCGAGGAATCCAACGCTCTACAACTTCATTTATTCTATTTATGGTCGTCTGAGCCAACCCAGCCATACAACTTTCCTTATCGTTCTTTTAAACGAGTGCATTCACACAATCAACAAATTGGTGTCCACGCTCACTGTAGCCTTTAAACATATCAAAACTTGCGCACGCTGGAGACAATAAGACCACATCATTGGCTACCGCATTTTGTTGGCACAGCTCAACCGCTTGTTTCAAACTTTCAGCATGAATCAGCGTGGTTGTCCCTTCAACCGCTTTTTCAATAATTGGACGATCTTCACCAATCAATACCGCAACTTTGGCATATTTTGAAAGTGAATCACGCAGCGCAGTAAAGTCCTGCCCTTTGCCTTGACCACCTAAAATAATCGCCACTTTACCGCCTTTAGCTTCAATCGCAGCACCTAGACCATCAATCGCAGCTAAAGTCGCACCAATATTGGTGCCTTTAGAGTCATTATAATAACGAACACCATGCACTTCTTTGACAAATTCACAGCGGTGCTCTAAACCTTTAAATGTTTTCAAAGTTTCCAACATGCCTGCTAGTGGCAAACCAATCGCTTCACCCAAAGCTAAACATGCCAAGGCGTTTGCCACATTATGTGTCCCTTGGATATACATATCTGCACTTTTCAGTAAACGCTCACGACCACGTGCCAACCAAATTGTGCCATCAGTATCGCGTAAAATACCAAACTGATTCATATCTGGAGCATTTAGGCCAAAGCTTTGCATTGGGGTGACATCTGGAACCAATGGACGTGTTAATGAGTCATCACGGTTATACACCACTTTTTTCACCGCTTGGAAAATACGATGCTTCGCAGTGTGATAGCCCATCATATCGCCATGACGGTCCAAATGGTCTTCACTCATGTTCAATACAACAGCCACTTCTGCTGCCAAGTTCGACGTGGTTTCTAATTGAAAACTTGAAAGCTCTAAAACATAAAGCTCTGGATCATCTTTGGTGAGATCCAAAGCTGGACGACCCAAGTTACCACCCACTGCCACTTTTTTGCCTGCATCTGCTGCCATAAGACCAAATAAAGTCGTTACAGTACTTTTCGCATTCGAACCTGTAATCGCGACAATTGGCTTATCCGTCGCACGACGTAAAATTTGAATTTCTGAAACCACAGGAATGTTGGCTGCAATGGCCGCCTGAATTTGCGGTAATTTTGGATCTAGCCCCGGGCTGATAATAATTTCTTCTGCTTGGAGTAATAAATCTTGATCCAACTGACCGAAACTGGTTTGTACATCACTTGGAATTTGATCATGACCCTGTGGGACTGCTCGTGAATCGGTGACTGCAACGCGGTAGCCATGGCTATGTAAGAAATTCACTGCGGAAACACCAGAAATCCCTAATCCGGCAACAACCTTCAATCCACCACGCTGTATTAACATTTTCGCCCCATTTTTTGGTCGGTTTTTAAATCTGACAAAATGTTAGCACTTTGCTGTTTTGAATGCTTTTTATGTTTTCACTTTCTCGCAGTTTTTTTGTGTCCGCTCGTAAAAAAACCGCCCATCTTGGGCGGTTTCTTCACGCAACGGGCGGTGAGCTTATTTCCACTTCACCGCTTGTACTTCAGCTTTTTTTGCAGATGAATTATCCGAAGCTGAACATCCACAACCGCCTGCACAGCCTGCGGCCATTTTTGGCTTTAACCATTTGGCTAAACTGTTCCAACCACGGTTTGCACAGTGCCCAGATAAAGTTGTGAAGACTGAGTTCGATGTTTTTGGAAATACCTTCTTAAACACCACGACAGCACTCCAAATCACCAATACCGCAATAATTATTGATTCAAGCATGTCTCTCTCCTTTGTTCAGCTTTTGCCATTCACAATTCACGATCCAAAATAGCGTGTTGCAATTTGATACGTGATGAATGCCATTAGATAAGCCAAACCAAATAAATAGATAGTCATGAAACTTACCGTTTTCAAGGAGCCAGTTTCACGTTTAACTGTCGCCAGTGTCGCCAAGCAATGTGGCGCATAAATAAACCATACCAATAATGATAGACCGGTTGCCAATGACCAACCCAATGACCCATCGCTACTAATTAAATTTGCCAGACCTTGAGACATGGCATCTTCATCTGTTGCAGACAAGGCATACACCGTACTCAATGCCGCCACAACGACTTCACGTGCCGCCATCGCTGGAATTAAGGCAATACAGATCTGCCAGTTAAAACCTAATGGTGCAAAAATCGGTTGTAATACATGCCCAAGCATACCTGCCAATGAATAATCAATATCCGGCAAAGTTGCACCTTCTGGCGGTTGCGGGAACGTACACAGGAACCATAACAAAATTGATAAAGCGAAGATGATGCCACCAACACGCTTCAAGAAGATCTTGGCACGGTCCAATAAACCAATCCAAACACTCTTAATATCTGGAAAACGGTAGCTTGGAAGTTCCATCAATAAGGCATGCTGTGATTTATCTTTTTGGAAGAATTTCAGCACTGTTGCCACAATTAAGGCACTCACAATCCCGGCTGCATATAATGCAAATAACACCAAGCCTTGTAAGTTAAAGACGCCCCAGACCATTTGCTGTGGAATAAATGCTGAGATCAGCAAGGCATAAACCGGTAAACGTGCCGAACACGTCATCAACGGCGCAACTAAAATCGTGACCAGACGATCTCGAGGGTCTTGAATACTCCGGGTTGCCATAATGCCCGGTACAGCACAGGCAAAGCTCGATAGCAGAGGAATAAAAGCACGACCACTCAGTCCGGCTTTAAACATCAGCTTATCTAGCAAGAATGCTGCACGTGGTAAATAACCTGATTCTTCTAAAACCAAAATAAAGAAGAATAAAATTAAAATCTGCGGCAAGAACACCACCACACCACCTGCACCCGCAATGATCCCATCAACCACCAAGCTGTTCAGGAGTGGATGTGAAATGTGTTCACCAACCAATTCACCGAACCAACCGAAGAAGGTTTCAATACCGTCCATAAACGGCGCAGCCCATGCAAACACCGCTTGGAAGATAATAAACATCATCACCGCTAAGGTAATTAAACCAAAGACTGGATGTAGAAAAATTTTATCGAGGAAGTCTGAGCGTTTATCTTCATGATCAACAAATACCACCACGTCTTTTAAAATTTGTTCAATTTTTTCGTGGTTAGTCCCAGAAAGATTGGTATCACTTAATGACGCATCTGGTTTTCTGAAACCTTCAGCATCCAAAGCGCCCATTAAGTTTTCAATACCCGCATTACGCACAGCAACGGTTTCTACAACAGGCACACCCAAACGCTGAGACAGCTTTTGGGTATTGATTTGCATGCCACGACGACGTGCTTCATCCATCATGTTGAGGACAAGTAAAATTGGACGACCCAAATCGATCATTTCCATGACCAAACCGAGGTGCAATTTTAAGTTTGTCGCATCAACTACACATAAAAAGACATCTTGATGCCCTTCTTCTGCAATTTTACCTTGCACGACATCACGCGTAATCGCTTCATCAGGACTCGTCGCTTCTAAGCTATACGTCCCCGGCAAATCCAAAACTCGAACAGATTTACCCGATGGCAAAGTAAATTGACCAACTTTACGCTCAACCGTTACTCCAGCATAGTTCGCAACTTTCTGACGTGTACCCGTTAAATGATTGAATAATGAAGTTTTACCACAGTTTGGATTACCAACGAGGGCAATACGTAACGCATCACTCATGCTGATGCCCCTTCCATTGCTATTTCCACTTTTTCAGCTTCTACTTTTCGCAGTGCAAAACGAGTAAACCCAACTTGAATTAAAATCGGGTCACCACCAAAAATACCTTTGGTAATCACCTGTACTTTTGTTCCGGGAACAAAACCCAAAGTCTCTAAACGGCTAGCGACTAAATCAGCCGGAGCATTGTTGCCATTCTGGTTACGATGTACCTTATGAATGACTGCGCTTTGTTTCACTTTCAAATCAGATAATCGCACGCAACTAACCCTAAAAAATTTTGAATATTATACAAACAAATGAGAATAATTAACAAATCGGATTCGATTTCAATTCTCATTTAACAATCTAGCATCGACACGACTATTTTTTTAAATTACATTGCATTAAACCATTGTGATTTCTTGGTTTAATTTCGAAAATGAGCAGCACATGTTAAATAAAAAACCACGTATTCCAACCCCTGTCCAAATTCCAGAATCACTCAGTTTTTTACACGGATATCGTGATGATTTAATAGCTCAAACCGTCAGTCCACACACTCGAAATGCATATTTATCTGATTTAATTCAATGCAGTGAGTGTCATACGCATGTCATGACTGATTGGAGCAGTGACGACATTTCAGATGTCTTGCTTAGCCTGACTAAACAAGGAAAAAGCCCTCGCTCGATCGCCCGCTCACTTTCTGCACTGCGTTCATTTTTCAAGTTCTTGCGTGAACAAAAAATACGCAATGATAATCCTGTTGCAATCCATAAAACACCCAAATTGGGTCGTGCCCTACCAAAGGATTTATCTGAAGCAGATGTTGAAGCCCTGATTAATGCCCCAGACCTCAACACCGCATTGGGTCTACGTGATCGTGCCATGCTCGAAGTGCTGTATGCCTGTGGTTTACGTGTCTCTGAGTTATTAAATTTAAGATTAGAACTGATCAATCTTAAACAAGGCTATTTACGAATTACCGGTAAAGGCAATAAAGAACGCTTAGTCCCTTTAGGACAAATGGCGGTGGAATGGATCGAGAAGTATTTAGCTGAAGCACGTCCCGTTTTATACAAAAGTGCAACCGATGCTTTATTTCTCACTCAACTTGGTGGAATGATGAGTCGCCAAAACTTTTGGTACGCGATTAAACGCTATGCGCTCATTGCAGGCATTCAAGCCGAATTATCACCACATACCTTACGCCACGCCTTTGCCACGCATTTGCTCAACCACGGTGCCGACTTACGTGTCGTGCAGATGCTGCTCGGCCACAGTGACTTATCCACCACACAAATTTATACCCATGTTGCGCAGGTTCGTATGCAAAAATTACATGCAGACTATCATCCGAGAGCTTAACGGCAGGAAATATCAGACCAAGAAGTTCTATTGTGCCCGATATTTTTTGCTATGCTTACTCACCTGTTTGATAAAGCTAAAAGAAAAGGGTTGTTTATGTTATTTACCCGTTCAAAAATTTTTCTCGCATCGACACTTGTTGCCAGTATGGCGTTAGTGGCTTGTTCTAATTCAAATAATGACGAAAAGAAAGATGCGACATTAACGGCAAGTACGCCTGCAACTGGTGAAGCTTCGAATTTATCTGAACGTAATGCTCAGCAGCGTTTAATTGATACTTTGCAATCCAATCTGCAAAAAGCCAATATCAATGCCAAAGTCACTGGGGTGAAAGCGACTGAAGTTCCTAATTTGTTTTGGGTAAGCTTTGAAGGCATGCCTGCGGTCTATGCTACAGCTGATGGTAAATACATTTTCCAAGGCGACGTGGTTCGTTTAGGTGAAAAACAACTCTTTAATGTAGGCGATACCCTACAAGCAGAGGCCAACAAAAAATTATTTGATCAATTAAAAACTGAAGACCTACTGATTTATAAAGCCAAAGGTAAAACTAAACACGTGGTTTATGTGTTTACCGATGTCAGCTGTCCTTATTGCCACAAATTACATGAACAAATGGATGATATTAATGCCCGTGGCATTGAAGTCCGTTATATCGCTTGGCCACGTGGTGAACAACACATGCCAATGATGGAAACTATCTGGTGTAGCAAAGACCGTCGTGCCGCATTTGATAAAGCCATTGCCGGTGAGCAAATCGAGCCAGCATCATGTAAAAACCCAGTGCGCAGCATGTATGAAATGGGTCTAAATATTGGTGTGAATGGTACGCCAGCGATCTATAACGCAGAAGGCAAACACATCGGTGCTTACATGTCGGCTTCCGAACTTGAAAGTGCGCTTAAATAACTAATTTTTATAGGTTAAATGAATATTTTTTATGGGTAGGAATAAAGTGATTTCTACCCTAGAGTCCGAACGTTTTTTTAGCTATGATCTAAACTCACTTAAAGCAATGATGAAATAAATGGAGTGTGACGTGAAACCAGTTCGTCTGGCAATCCTCGGTCTTGGTACTGTGGGTGGTGGTGCCCTTAAACTACTAAAAGAAAATGCTGCTGAGATTAAACGTCGCACCGGTCGTGAAATTGAAATTACCCATGTGGGTACGCGTCGCCCTCGTCCTGATTTAGAACTGCCTGCTTCAGTGAAGCAAAGTGCTGATTTATTGGATATCGTCCGTCAACCCGATGTAGACGTTGTGGTTGAAGTTATGGGCGGCATTCACCCTGCGTATGAAGTGATTCGTGAAGCAATCGTTCATGGCAAACAAGTGGTCACAGCCAACAAAGCTTTATTAGCTGAACACGGTAATGAATTATTTAAATTGGCCGATGATCATCACGTTCAGATTGCTTATGAAGCAGCTGTCGCAGGTGGTATCCCAATTATTAAAGTCCTCCGTGAGGGTTTGGCAGCCAATAAAATTGACTGGCTTGCAGGTATCATTAACGGTACTGGTAACTTTATCCTGACTGAAATGCGTGAAAAAGGTCGTGCCTTTGCAGACGTTCTCAAAGAAGCGCAAGAACTCGGTTATGCCGAAGCAGATCCAACATTCGACGTCGAAGGGATCGATGCGGCGCACAAGTTAACATTGCTGGCTTCTATTGCTTTTGGTATCCCACTCCAATTTGACAAAGTCTTCACTGAAGGCATCAGCAAAGTTACTGCGCAAGATGTCAAATATGCAGAAGACCTCGGTTTCCGTATTAAACATTTAGGTATTGCACGTCGTGCTGCAACAGGTATTGAGCTTCGTGTTCATCCAACGCTGATCCCTGAAGACCAACTGATTGCCAATGTAAATGGCGTTAAAAATGCCGTATTGGTTCAAGCCAATGCCGTTGGTCCAACGCTTTACTATGGCGCAGGTGCAGGTGCAGGCCCGACCGCATCAGCGGTGGTTGCTGATGTTGTCGATATTGTCCGTGACATCTCCTATACCGAAGATGGTGCTGGCACAATTCCACAGCTTGCGTTTGAAGCCCTAACTGATTTACCAATTCTTCCACGTGAAGAAATGACCACTGGATACTACATCCGTATTAATGCCGAAGATCAAACTGGCGTTCTTGCTGATGTCACTACGATTTTAAGCCGTGCAGGAATTAGCATCGATGCGATCATGCAACAGCCGCGCTTAAAAGACCTTATTCCTATCGTGATTCTGACTGATCCAGTCAAAGAATCTAAAATGGATGAAGCCCTTCAACAAATTCAAGCATTGCCTGTCATTCATGGCGAAATTGTACGAATTCGTTTAGAATCGCTTGATAATTAATCGGGTCGAGGGGAATATTTCAGTTCCTCTCGCCAAGCTCTACACACAATTGGAACATCATCATGTCTAATGCCAATCGTTATACTGGTTTAGTTGACCGCTATCGCGACCGTTTACCCGTATCTGCAACTACTCGCGCAATTTCTTTGGGCGAAGGTAATACGCCACTGATTAAGCTTGAAAATATTCCACGCATTATTGGCAAAAATGTTGAAATTTATGTGAAGTACGAGGGCTTAAACCCGACTGGTTCATTTAAAGACCGTGGTATGACCATGGCTGTAACAAAAGCAGTTGAAGAAGGCTCTAAAGCAATTATCTGTGCATCTACAGGTAATACATCTGCTGCAGCGGCTGCTTATGCTGCACGTGCAGGCATTAAAGCATTTGTGCTCATCCCAGAAGGCAAAATTGCCATGGGTAAAATGGCACAAGCGATGATGTATGGCGCGGTAACGATGCAAATCCACGGTAACTTCGATGACGGTATGCGTCTTGTAAAAGAAGTTGCAGATCAAGCACCAGTTACGATTGTAAACTCAATCAACCCATACCGTCTGCAAGGTCAAAAAACCATTGCTTACGAAATCGTTGACGAATTAGGTCGTGCACCAGACTACCACTGCCTACCTGTAGGTAATGCGGGTAACATCACAGCACACTGGATGGGTTATACCGAAGCTGTGGCGAATCAGCCTAAAGAAGAATTTGTACAAGTAGTTTATGATCCTGAAACTGATCAATTCACAGGTCCAAAACCTGCGGGTCTACCAACAATGGTGGGTTACCAAGCTGCTGGCGCGGCACCATTCCTACGCGGCGCACCTGTAGAAAACCCTGAAACTGTAGCAACTGCGATCCGTATTGGTAATCCACAAAGCTGGAACCATGCTAAAGCCGTAGTCCGCGACTCAGAAGGTTGGTTTGACGAACTGCAAGATGCTGAAATCTTAGAAGCACAGCGTCTACTATCTATGTACGAAGGTGTATTCGTAGAACCTGCTTCTGCAGCTTCTATCGGTGGCGCGATTCGTGACATCAAAGCAGGTAAAATTGCTGAAGGTTCTGTGATCGTATGTACTGTAACAGGTAACGGTTTAAAAGATCCTGACACTGCCATCAAGCAATGCCAAGATGCCGTAATGTTGTCGATTGATGCAACTATGGATCAAGTTCGTGATTCAATTCTGTCAAATATGTAATTTATATGCTGACTGAATAAAAAAAAGCCCTGCTCTTGCAGGGCTTTTTTTATATCTTGCATTCACTTCAGCATTTAAACGTTGAGTAAATCTAAATACTGAAAGAATGAAAAATCTGAAATCTTGTTAAATACGTTTTGGTAACTGGCTCGCCCAGTTCATTAAACGAGTCGCATCATTGGTTCGTGCCACTGAAGAATCCGCACCCAATAACACCACCACCGCTGGACGGTTATTCAGTGTGGTATGCATCACAACACAGCGCCCTGCTTCATTAATAAATCCTGTTTTTGAAATATTAATATTCCAACCACCATTACGCACTAACGCATTGGTATTGTTTGATTTCAATACGCGGTAACCCAAATTAAAGTCATAACTTGGTGTGGTTGAAAATTGACGAATCAAACCATACTGCGAAGCGGTATTCACCAAAATCCCCAAGTCACGTGCCGAAGCGACATTACCAGGATGCAAACCTGTCGATTCCATATAATGTGTCGAATTCATCCCTAATGAGCGTGCTTTCGCATTCATCGCTGAAATAAATGCAGAACGACCACCTGGATAAGTACGTGCTAATGCCGAAGCCGCTGGGTTTTCAGATTTCATCAAAGCAAATAGCAAAGCTTCTGCGCGGTTCATACTGTCGCCAGCACGCAGCGTTGAACTTGAGCTTTTACAGCCTGAACATGAGAAATCAGACTGTTGTAAGGTAATCTTTTCAGACATGTTTAATCGGGCATCTGAAATCACTACTGCTGTCATGAGTTTGGTAATTGATGCAATCGGTAAAGCGGTATTGCTATTTTTGCTATATAGCACTTCACCAGTTTGACCATCCATAACCAGTGCTGCACGCGCATTTACAGAGGGCTGTCCTGCGTATTGATTGGTATCAATAATACGGACCGTTTTCGATGGTGCTGTCTGTACCACACCGCCTGTACTACGTACAGAAGTAGTCACTTTCGTTGACCCTTGAGGAGATGGCTCTTCAGCGCTATAAGACACGTCACCGTTGAGTAACTGGTTTGCATCTTCAGATGACCAGCTAATATTTGACTGCTGATTTGCAGCACTATTCATCACAATTTCAGCAGAACTGAAACTGCTCATACTGAATAAAATTGACATGCCCAAAACGTGCATGAAGGATTTATTTAATTTTTTCACCATTGCTCACTCAACTCAGGATACTAAACATTTGCGCAAGACCAGCAATATGCCGTACATTGGTCACAACTACGAACATTTTTTGCTCACACATTGTGTATGAAGTTTTTTATTTCATATAAGAATAGGATTGCTAATTTTGTCGTTTCATTGCAAGCTTATTTTGCTTTATGTAACAAAAAAAACAGATTTTGATTTGAGGGAGAGTGTAGGTGATCACAGTTTTGGTGGTAGATGACCATGAATTAGTCCGTACTGGTATTTGCCGTATGCTCGAAGACCATGCAGATGTCCAAGTCATTGGACAAGCCGAATCGGGTGAAGATGCGATTACACTTGTTCGCCAACACCATCCAAATGTTGTTTTATTAGATGTCAATATGCCAGGTATCGGGGGTGTAGAAACTACACGTCGCCTACTTCAAACAGCGCCAGATACAAAAGTCCTCGCAGTCAGTGGACTTGCTGAAGAACCCTATCCGTCTTTATTGTTAAAAGCAGGTGCCAAAGGCTATATCACCAAAGGTGCACCAGTCACTGAAATGGTCCGTGCGATTAATAAAGTGATGCAAGGTGGCAAATATTTCAGTGCAGACATTGCAGAACAACTGGCCAGCTCATATTTGTCTGATACACAACAATCACCTTTTGACGCCCTGTCTGAGCGTGAAATGCAAGTTGCCATGATGGTGGTCAATTGTATTAGTGCACAAGAAATTTCTGATAAATTATTCGTTAGCGTTAAAACAGTGAATACCTACCGTTACCGCATTTTTGAAAAACTGAATATTGATAGTGATGTCAAACTAACTCACTTGGCGATTCGCTACGGGTTAATCAAACCTTAACACAACGTACATCCAGTTACTTATGACACAGCGTTCAATTCATAGTGAATTGAACCAGTATCATTTGGGCCTTTGGTACAGTGCTTATCGCTTTATCATCAGTGCCTGTCTGTTACTGGTCTTTTTACTGACCTACACTCAATTCACTTCAGATTATGAATACCCACGTTTATACCTATATGTATTGACGATTTATTTGCTGTTTACCAGCATTCAATTCATGTCGCTTGGACGTTTCAAAGTCCGGATTCCAAACCAGTTACTGCTGTTATTCATTGTAGATGTCATTTCGCTGAGCTTACTGACCTTAGCCATCGATGGACCTAATTTACATTTGAGTTTACTGTTTGTGATTACGATTTTTGCAGCATCCCTGTTATTAGATGCCCAAAAAGCCTTGGTCATCACCCTCATCGCTGTGATCTGTGTGGTATATCAACTGTTTTTAGGTTCAATTCTTGAATTTACCTCACTTAAAAATTTAACCAACAGTGCGATTTTGGCTTTTTTATTTTGTGTAGTGTATGGCAGTGCGCAAATTGCCGTGAAACGTTTTCAGTTATTGGAAAATCTGAATTTTTCGCAATCTTTAGAGCTACATCGACTACAAAACATTAACCGCTATATTTTAGAACAGATTGATACGGGCTATTTGGTTTTGGATGAAAACTGTCATGTGGTGCTGAGTAATCCTGCTGCTTGCCATTTACTCGGCATGCCAAATTCTTATCATCATGATCAATATCCACTGTATACCACGCAGCCCGACTTATTTGAATTACTCAAGTTTGAAGATTTAAAAAGCGGGGAAAAATTTCAATTTGAATCGCAACAAAGCCAATACCACATTCAGGTACTCGTACAAAAACTCGTTGTGCCGCATCAAATGCTGACCTTGCTGATTTTACAAGATGCACAAAAACTCAATCAGCAAGTGCAACAACTAAAATTAGCCGCTTTAGGGCAACTCTCCGCCAGTATTGCACATGAAATTCGCAATCCTTTAGCCGCAATTGTGCATGCCAATGATTTATATCCGCAAAGTGATACCGAACAACAGCACATGTTGAATCATATGATTTCACGTCAAGCGGTGCGGATTGACCGAATTATTCAAGACACCCTAAATATGGTGCGCAATAAGGAAACCCATCCGACTCGTCTGAATCTAGAAAAATTTTTACCGCTGTTCCTGCAAGAAGATCTGGCAGACATTCAACAGAACATTCGGCTCAATGTACAGGCCAAAACCTTGATCGATTTTGATGAGGCACAGTTTAGACAAATTTTAATCAACCTGATTCGTAATGCGATTCGCCATAACAATCCGGACATGTCGTATATCGAAGTGGTGGCGCGTACGGATCAGAAAAAAGTCCAGATCGATGTCCGAGATTTCGGTCATGGGGTTGCTTTACAAAACCGCGCACAGTTATTTCAACCATTTTTTAGTACCGAAATTACTGGAACTGGTTTAGGATTATATCTTGCTCATAGCTTCTGTGAAGCGAATCAAGCACAGCTTTCCTATGTAGAACAAAAACAGGGGGCTTGCTTTAGGATTGAGTGCTTACAAGCTGTTATTTAATTGTTTTTAGGGGAAAACTGTGGATTCACAACCACTGGTATTGTTAGTTGATGACGAAGAAGACTTATGTATGCTGATGCAGATGTCTTTATCAAGGATGGGGGTTAAAACGCATGTTGCACATCGCCTCGACGAAGCTAAAAAAGCCTTGTCTACCTATAGCTACGATGCCTGCCTAACCGATCTCAACTTACCCGATGGTAATGGTCTACAGCTCTTAGATTGGATGAATGAACACTGTCCTGCCCTGCCCGTTGCTGTGCTTACAGCCTATGGCAACATGGACATTGCCATTGCCGCATTAAAGGCGGGAGCATTCGATTTTGTCAGCAAACCGATCAATCCCAAACATCTTGAACAACTGCTACAAAAAGCCCTGAATAAGCCTTTGGACGAAGACATTACTTCGCAAGATGCTTTAGAGCATAAAATGTTGATTGGTGAATCGCTCCCAATCCAGCAATTGCGTCGAACTCTAAAGAAAATTGCACGTTCACAAGCACCTGTTTTTATTACGGGTGAATCTGGTACCGGTAAAGAGGTCGTGGCCAATCTGGTTCACCGTTTAAGCAACCGTAATGAAGGGCCCTTTATTGCTATTAACTGTGGGGCAATTCCCACAGAGTTAATGGAAAGTGAACTTTTTGGCCATAAAAAAGGCAGCTTTAGTGGTGCCACCCAAGACAAACAAGGTCTGATTCAATCTGCACATGGTGGTAGCTTATTTCTGGATGAAATTGCCGAATTACCTTTAGCCATGCAAGTTAAACTGCTACGTGCGGTACAGGAAAAACGTATTCGTCCTGTGGGTTCAGACTGTGAAATTGACGTTGATTTCCGTGTGATCAGCGCCAGCCATCAGGACTTAGAAGCACTCGTCCAACAAGGTCGCTTCCGCCAAGATTTATTCTTCCGCATCCATGTGATGGATTTAGTGTTGCCTGCCTTACGTGAACGTGGCGACGATATCCTCTTATTGGCGCAACATTTTATTCAAAAAATTAGCCATGAATGGGAAATTGCTACTAAGCCTCTAACTGAACGTGCGAAGAGTTTCCTGCTCAGCCAATATTATCCAGGTAATGTGCGTGAACTCCGCAATATTATCGAACGCGCTATGACCCTCTGCGATGATGATCAGATTGATCTTCAACATCTGCAAAGTGCGCCATTAAGACAACCAAGTGCTCAGTTCAATTCCGCTCCAACAACGAATGAATCCGCTCAGCTAGGTGCAAACAGCAACGAACAGAGTGTGGTCCCTCGCAAACTACCTGAAGAAGGCTTAGAGCTCTTTTTAGAAAATATCGAAAAAGAAGTGCTCATGAATGCGTTGAACATCACCCACTGGAACCGAACCCTTGCCGCAAAAAAATTAGGCATGTCATTCCGTTCATTGCGCTATCGTTTGAAAAAATTCGGTTTAGATACCGAAGACGAAGAGTAAAAGCTTTCCAACGTATTGCTGTTTATTTTTGATTCAGCAATAACTCTGCAACATGATCGACATAGTGATCTTCACGCGCATCATGTTGCAGCGGATAGTTATAGTCTGGCTGCACCCCAATTCCTTCAATCATTTTGCCATTCGGGGTCAGATATTGCGACACAGTCATTTGTAAAGCCGCACCATTACTCAATGGAAATAGTTTTTGAACCACACCTTTACCATAACTTTTCTCACCCGCTACCCATGCACGTTTATGCTCTTTTAAGGCTGCGGTAAAGACCTCTGCGGCAGAAGCAGAACGATTGTTGATTAAGATGCCGACTTTCATATTTTGAAATTCAAAACTTGGTAAAGCCTGAAATTGTTGGTCACCCTCAGATCGACTTCGTGTCGACACAATAATGCCCTGATTCAAAAATAAATCGGCAGACTCGACAGCTGCGGACAATAACCCACCGGGGTTATTTCTTAAATCAAACAATACGGCTTTGACACGTGAACCATGGCTTTCAATTAAACGCTTTATTTCATTGGCAGTATCTTGTTGAAAAACTTTAACGTGTAATACTAAAACCTGATTATTTAATAATTTAGATTCTATATCTGTTTCAACTTTAGTGTTTCTGACCAAATTGATCGGTTGACTTGCAGTTATCAGCTGTAGATTCAGCGTCGAGCCTATACTGCCGGTGAGCAGGTGTCGCACTTGATCTTGATTAAGTTTTTTGAGTTCTTGATCATCAATTTTAAACACCGCCGCGCCATTTTTCAGACCTAGCTTTGCTGAGTCGGCATCAGGCTTTAAATTGGTGATGACCCATTGCTGTAGACCTGCATCAAAGCGCAAATTGAAATCGACACTCGCAATATCCCCTTCGGTATATTGCAAAAGCTGCTTATAGTCTTCAGATGAAAGATATCGTGAATAGCGGTCTAAACCACTGACCATGCCTTTGATGGCTTGTTGGAATAATGCATCGTCATTTTTTTCAACGACATAATTTTCTTTGACAATACCATAGATTTGAACAAATTGTTGGATTGATTCGACAGGTACTTCGGCATAACTTTGTTCATAGCTGCCATCAAATTCATCGAAAGCCGACTTTGCATTATCGGCTCCCCATGTCGAATGACTAGAACACAGCAGCAAGGCTGTAAGACTTACAACTGACGTCCAGTGTGCTTTAGTCATTCATGCTTCCTTACATTTTAAGCTTCAAGAGTAATCAAGTTACGACCTTGCATTTCTGTTGGTACAGGAATGTGCATAAGCGTTAAAAGTGTCGGCGCTACGTCAGCCAAAACACCACCTTCTGCAATTGTTGCATTGGTCGGGCCAACATAGATAAACGGCACAAGTTCAGTGGTATGTTGAGTATGCACCTGACCACTTTGGTAATCTTGCATTTGCTCTACGTTACCATGATCGGCGGTCACTAACATGTGACCTTTATTTGCCATCACAGCTTCATATACACGACCTAAGCACGTGTCTACGGCCTCAACTGCTTTGACTGCTGCATCAAACACACCAGTATGACCAACCATATCACCATTGGCATAGTTCACCACGAGTAAGTCGTACTCACCTGAGTTAATTGCGGCAACCAACTCATCAGTGACTTCATAAGCACTCATTTCTGGTTTTAAGTCATAAGTCGCAACGTTTGGTGATGGAATTAAAATACGTTTTTCACCCGGATATTCATCTTCACGACCACCACTGAAGAAGAAGGTCACGTGTGCATATTTTTCAGTTTCAGCAATACGAAGTTGTGTTTTACCCAAATTAGACAGGTATTCACCAATCGAGTTATGCAACGCTTCTGGCATATAAGCCACAGGTGCATCAATTGTTGCTTGGTAACGTGTCAACATGACAAATTTTGATAAAGCAGGAACCACTTTACGTTCAAAACCTGCAAAATCTTTTTCCACAAAAGCTTTGGTAATTTCACGCGCACGGTCAGCACGGAAGTTCATAAAGACAACGCTATCACCATCTTGGATCGGTGCTAAATCACCAATACGCGTCGCTTTCACAAATTCATCTGATTCTTCAGCAGCATAAGCCTGCTCTAGACCTTCAACAGCAGTCGCTGCAGTGCGCACTGCTTCACCTTCAGTTAATAGGCGATAGGCTTGCTCAACACGATCCCAACGGTTGTCACGGTCCATCGCAAAGTAACGACCAATCATGGTAGCAATACGACCTTGACCCGGATACTGAGCAAACAGCGCATCTAATTTTTCAAGCGAAGGTTGTGCGCTTTTTGGTGGCGTATCACGACCATCAAGGAATGCATGAAGATAAACTTTTGCACCGCGTTTTAATGCCAATTCAGCCATCGCCACAATGTGATCTTCATGTGAATGCACACCACCTTCAGACAACAAGCCCATGATATGTACAGCACGGTTTGCAGCTTTGGCTTTTTCAACCGCATCGACTAATACGTCATGTTCAAAGAAGGCACCGGTACGAATATCTTTGGTAATACGAGTAAAGTCTTGATACAGCACACGTCCTGCACCAAGGTTCATGTGACCCACTTCAGAGTTACCCATTTGACCATCAGGTAAACCAACGTCTTCGCCAGAGCCTGAAATCAATCCATGCGGATGCTTTTCCTGCATTGCAGTCAAGTTAGGTCGTTTTGCTGCTAAAAAGGCATTGTCCTCGACCGCTTCGCGATGACCCACACCATCCATAATTACCAATACGTGTGGGATTTTGCCAGCAGTTGCATCCGTCATAATGAACACTCTTTCGTTTATAAATTAATCATACTATCTTACCGAATTTTCGGTGAAGACTCTATGTGACAACCATGGTTTATCTAGGTCATCAACATTGTTTTACTCAATCTTGCATGCACTTAACGTGCGCGGTGCAGCAGATAGCCACCCGCTACAAACATCAAAATAATTGGTATAAAGACGAACCATGCAGGCGATGGAGCGTACACCAAACTTGCATAACCCAAGAAATCTTGTAAGTAGTAAAAGCCCAGTCCAGCAAATAAGGCAATCACCAAGCGGAAACCCATCGACTGTTGACGTAAAGGTCCAAAAATAAATGAACACGCAATCACCACTAAGGCAATTAAAGCAAAGGGCGAACCAAACTTTTGCCAAAACGCCAATTGGTAGGTCTTCGGGACTTGGCTATATTCATGCATATAGCTCATAAAGCTCACCAATTGACTTGGTGATAAATCTTCAGGGTCAATGGTAACCATATGCACATATTTGGGTTGCAAGGCCAATGAAAGCGGTTGTTCAGCATTTTGCTTCGCTACAGCATCACCCGTCGCTAATAGATCCACTTGGGTTGAATTTTGCAGCGACCAAGAACCATTTTTGACAAAATTCCCTTGCTCAGCATCCAAAGTGCCTCGCAAACGATATTTTTGATCAAAATCAATAACCTGAACATCTTTAATTTGACCTTGTGAATTGGCATAGTCAATATAAATAAAGCGTTGGCCTTCACGTGACCAATAGCCTTTGACTTCGCCCAGTTCAGCCGCAGTGCGGTGACTTTTGACGCTTTTGGCTTGTTCATTTGTATAGGGAATGACCCATTCGCTTAATGCAAAGGATAAAACCACCAAAATGAGTGCTGAACGAATCACCCAGCCCACAATCCGCCAAAGGCTGATGCCGACCGAACGCATCACAATCAATTCACTGTTTGAAGCTAGAGTCCCTAAACCCAATACCGCGCCAATCAAGGCTGAAATCGGTAAAATTTCATATAAATAATTCGGTGAACTCCATAACACATACTGCAAAGCATTCCATGCGTTATAACCTTCTTTCAGCGAGCCCAATTCACCTAAATAAGTAAAAAGCACTTGTAAGCCAGCCAATACCGCGGTCGCACCAAGCATGGCTAAAGCAGTAGTTTTGGTCACATGTTTTGCAACTATACGACGTGCCAACATTTTAAGACCTCACTCGCTGAATTTGTTTCTTAATTTTGGGCGCTAATTTTTGTTTACGCGAGAACAATGCTGCTGCAATGCCGTAAATCACTAAGACCAGTGGATAAGCCCAGATGCCCATTTCATCTTTACTGATCCGCGTTTTGATCGCCATTAAGGCTACGATTAAACTGGCAAAAATAAGTAAGGCTGGGAACAGTTTCAGGTAACGCCCTTGACGAGGACTCACTTCAGACAAAGCGGTAGCGAGTAATAACGCCACCAAAATAGCGAACGGCACAAACATCCGCCAACCGAGTTCGCTGGCAACCACAGGATCGTTACGGTTATCCCATAACTTCGAGGTAGGTAAAGCTTCTACTTCGGTACTTTCAAATTTTGCTTCTTTATCATTTTCTAAACGTAAACGATAACTTTGGAATTCAGCTTGAGAATAACGCGGTTGTCCCGGATAGATTTCGTAACGGCGACCTTCAACTAAATCAACGACATTGGCATTATCATTGGGCACTTCGACGCGGGTCGCTTCTTTTGCCAAAATAATGACATCAGGCTTACCCTCCTTTTCTGCACGCTGATAGAAGAAAATATCTTTTAAGTTTTTACGGTCTTCTGACAAGTCCCCTGCATAAATGGTATAGGGCCCAGAGGAAATAAACTCTTTTGGTCGAACCAAGTCAAAGCCTGTTCGTACCGCTTGTGAAGTCGTTAATGCTTCAAACTGACGGATGCCCCAAGGCGAAGCCCACAGCATCAAAAATGCTTGAACAGCCATAAAGACCACAGTCATCGGCACCAATAAACGTGACAATTGATTTCGACTGACACCACTACCATTGAGCACAGCCATTTCATGATCGACATACAGACGACCAAAGACCAACATCAGACCAATAAAGAAACCGAGCGGAAGAATTAAGGTTAAAAACTCAGGCAAACGGTAGCCAATGATGCTAAATAAAATACTTGCATCTAAACGACCCTGCGCCGCCACACCAAAGTACTTGATCAAACGACCACCCATCATGATCAAGGTCAATAAGGCAATCACAACCAGTGATGTCGACACCACTTGCTTGACCAGATAACGCCGAATAATCAAATTAATTCTTCCAAAAATAGGGCCAATAAAAACTAGCGTTAGTTTACCCGAATGTAGAAAATATAAAACCTATACCCTTGTTGCTCATTGAAACTCTATTCATATAAATGTTTCAATGGTTTAATGGTTTATAAATTTAAAAAGGCATAAATACCGCACATGAAACTTTCTATTAATACGTCATTCCAAGCGAATGCGTCCAGCCAATATTTGTTGATATTAGTAGATTCTGAGCACGTTACAAATGCAGCTACTTCATATCAAATCAATGATTTAGATAATTTAATTGACGCGACTCAATTTAAAGCAGCACTCAATGAAAGCCTGCCTTTGGTGGCGAACATTGCCGCTTGTCGCAATAGCGCACTTTTAGGTCTCGGCAAAGTTGCTGAATTACAGGTCAATAAATTTGCAAAAATTGCACAAACCATTATTAAAGCGTCACAAAAAAAATTCAAACAGATCAGTGTCGATATCTCTGCTCTACCACAAGAACAACATTATTTATTTGCACTTAGCCTGACCCAAGCGGCTTATGCATTTGATGAATACAAGTCTAAGAAAAATGAATTCGTTTTAGAGCAGATCCATTTAATCGCTGCTGAAAGCCCATTAACCACTGCACAGCTTGAATTAATTTCTGCAGTGCAATCAGGTCAAAGCTTTACCCGTGACCTAGGTAACCGTCCGGGCAATATCTGTTTCCCTGAATATTTAGCCGAACAAGCTCAAGCACTTGCAGCTGAATTCCCAGATCAACTCAAAGTGACTGTACTCGATGAACAGCAAATGGCTGATCTCGGTATGGGTGCTTTCCTTGCTGTGAGCAAAGGTTCTGACCGTCCAGGCCGTATTATTACCATCGAATACCTTTCAAATCGTGAAGAAGCCCCTGTAGTGCTTGTTGGTAAAGGCGTGACTTTTGATACGGGTGGTATCTCACTTAAGCCGGGTGCGGGCATGGACGAAATGAAATTCGACATGTGCGGCTCTGCATCAGTTTTGGGTACCATCCGTGCGCTGTGTGAAGCGAAATTACCGATTCATGTGGTCGGCGCAATTGCTGCTGCAGAAAACATGCCGTCTGGTCATGCCACTCGCCCGGGTGACATCGTAACCACCATGAGCGGTCAAACCGTTGAAATTTTAAATACCGATGCCGAAGGTCGTTTGGTTCTGTGCGATACCTTGACCTATGTAAAACGCTTTAACCCTGCACTGGTGATTGATATCGCAACACTCACAGGTGCATGTGTCGTGGCACTGGGTTCAGTCCTTACTGGTATGTTCACCCCTGATGATGAACTTGCGGCTGAATTGACTGCTGCGGGTCAACACAGCTTTGACCGCGTATGGCGTATGCCAGTGATTGAAGATTATCAAGAACAACTTGATTCTCCATTTGCAGATATTGCCAACATTGGTGGTCCAAAAGCAGGTTCTGTAACAGCTGCTTGTTTCCTTCAACGCTTTACGCGTGAATATCGTTGGGCGCATTTAGACATTGCTGGGACTGCATGGAACTCTGGTGCAAATAAAGGCGCAACAGGTCGTCCTGTACCATTATTAATGCAATTCTTAGCGAATCGTGCTCAAGCGAATGGCTAAAGTTAGCTTTTATTTATTTGAAAAAAGTCCTGAACGACAAGTCGAAAGCACTTGTCGTTTATGCCGTAAGATCCTGCGTCAGCCTGTACGTATTTGGCTACATTGTGCTGACCCAGACTTACAGCAACAACTTGATGAACGCCTGTGGAGTTTCGATCACACAGGTTTCATTCCCCATGGTATCGATCAACCCGAGGCAACGGTCTGTATTTCTGCCCAATTGCCTGAGCAAGCCGACTGGATTGTGTTTAATTTTAACGATCAAGCACTTGAACAGTTCGCAAGTTTTAGTCACATTATCGAAATTATTGAAAATAACGAACCCGCTAAAATTATCGGGCGTGAAAAATATAAACAATATCGACGTTTGGGCGTTCAACCGCAGACCCATAAACTTTAACGTGATATTGGTTTTACCCTATTTGCAAGGAGGTGCACCATGGCATTGAATGTCGGTCCAGACTTTAAACAGCGCTGGTTAAAAGTACCTGAAGCTATTCGTCAGACCTTTATTGATGACCTTGGTCGCGTTTGCGATGTACTCAATCCAAGCACAGACATTCAACAATGGCTAGTCAATGACCAACAGCAACAGCAAGTGTCTTTTGACAAAATTGAATCTGCCTATGCAGATTTGAAAGCACAGCTGATAGAAGATGCTCGTATTCGCAAACAGTTGGCTTTAGAAAAAGCCTTAGAAGAAAAACGTGAAGCTGAACAGGCCTATGCAGAACAACTGAAACGTGACGAAGAGTTACGCTTTGCTGCACAAACGCAAGCGCTCACCATGATGCAGCATAATCTTGATCGTGAAGTACAACACTATGCCGCTCGCTATCATAAAAACCCTGAAACGGGTTTAGCGGGATTAAGCCAAAGCTTATCGGTTAGCGAAGGACAAATGTTGTCAGAACTTGAAAGTGTACGCGTGCGTTTGGAACTTGAGGCAGAAACGCAAATCGAAATGGCAGTCAGTGATTTCCGTGCAAAATTGAAAGCTGCAGCACAAGAAGAAATTGACTATATCTTAGAAAACTCCAATTTTTCGACAGAATCTACATCGTCCCAAGCATCTTAAGCCGTCCATCGAAATCTGGTCACTGTCATTAAACTGACATGTATTTGCAACATGATGTTCATATGGCTGAAGCATTGTCCCTCAAAACACAATGCTTCAGGCATCCTAAAGATATAATCATGCATCCAGATGGGAATTCAATATGGACATCATTCACCAGATTACCCAGAAAATATCCTCTCTATCTGCTGGAGAACAATGGGACATTCGTGCCAAAGATCTTTGGCTGAGTCATTCAGACTTTCATAGTATTTCGGTGTATCTCAGCCGTGAATCAGAAAAAGGTGGTTTTAGCATTCAGCAACTGCCCCGCAGCTCGATTTTTCAAACCCTTGATGTGGTGACCGTTACAAAACACTAAGTTGTCATCGACTCCATAAAAAAAGCCCACAACAGTGGGCTTTTTCTCAGTCTAAGTTTGGCTTAGACCAAATCTGCAACTGCAGAAACGGTATGTCCTAGGAAATAACCAATACCAAGTAATAATCCAATCCAGATGAAACCACCCAGCACGTTATAAAACATAAATGTACCGAGGCTCATGCGCGCAGACCCAGCGGCAAAAGGCGCAAAAGAACGTACAAAAGGTACAAAGCGTGCGACTAAAATCGTTTTACCGCCATGCTTCATAAAATATTTATTGGTTTTGACCATATATTCGGGCTTAAAGTAACGTGTGTGCTTATTAAAGTACTTAATGCCTAACACGCTGCCCGTATAGTAATTGACGCAGTAGCCCAAGACCGATGCGACAAATAACATCAGCCCCATGGTGTGTAAATGCACCACTTCCGTCGTTGAACATAATGCGCCGATGGCAAGCAACAGGCTGTCTCCCGGCAGGAAGAACATAAATACTGAACCCGTTTCTGAAAATATCACCAGAAATAAAATGGCATAAATCCACACACCATAATTTTCCAATAACATGGGTAACCACTGTTCCAGATTCAGTAAGAAATCAATCATTATCACCTGTCTGATTATTCATCATATATGTCATTCCGCGACGCATTATCACCAAAAATAAAAAAACAGTCTAATTTTTCAATCAGACTGTTTGGTTTTCTTCGGTATCAACTTATTTCAAGAAGCCATTTTCAGCTAAAAAATCTAAGCTAATTTTTGATTGCGCTGTGGTCTCAGCGGCTTTATCACCAAGCAATAAACGCTCAATATAGCGTGCTAAAACATCTACTTCTAAGTTCACTTTAGCCCCAGCCTTCCACGTGCCAATATTGGTTCGTTCAGCCGTATGCGGAATTAAATTTAAGCTCAGCACATTGCCACGTAAATGGTTAATTGTCAGACTAATACCATCTACGGTCACAGAGCCTTTTTCCGCTAAATAGCGTGCAATTTCTTTCGGTGCGGTCACTTCAAAATAAATAGAACGCGCATCTGAACGAACTTGAGTGATTTCACCCACGGCATCGACATGACCACTGACAATATGTCCACCAAAACGCGTAGTCGGCAACATGGCTTTTTCCACATTTACCGCCTGCCCTGCTTTCCAGTGTTCCAAGGTGGTTCGATTTAAACTTTCACGTGATACATCGGCTGCATACCAATTGCTGCCAAAGTCGATCACAGTTAAACAAATACCATTGGTGGCAATCGAGTCCCCCAATTGCACATCCGACATGTCTAAATCTGTCTGGATACGCAAGCGGACATCGCCACCCACGTTTTGAATGCTTTCAACCTTACCTAGACTTTCAATAATGCCTGTAAACATGTTCAATCCCTGAAAAATATGGGCCGATGATTTTTACCACAAATCAAGTTGCGTGCTCACGCCAGAGGTATCGACACCACCCAATTCTGCAAAATGGTGCAATTGACTCAACAACTGACGGATCGGTGGACCTGATTTGGCATGCGTATCCGTGATGACAATAAACTCTAGTACGCGTGCACGTTCAGACTGACGCTGCTTACTCACGCGGTAACGTGGTACATCTTGCGTCAATAAGCTTACTCGGCCACGTTTTAAATTGGCTTGTAACAAATCTGTGGCGCTGATATTACCATCGGTTGAATAGCTCGTCAGGATGTAACGTGCATTGATGGTTTCTAATAATTTTTCATAAGCTTCTTTCGCATGCTTCGAAGAATTATATGGACTTGGACGTTCTTTACGCCATGCACGGTCGATTCCGCTCTTAAAGCCTTTGGTATCTGGCGTTGGTAAATCCACCTGATCCCATAACGTTAAGGCATTCAACACATGGTAGTTACTGCTATAAGCATGTTGGTTATATGGTGGATCGAGATAAGCCACATCTACTTCAAAGCCGCTCATTTGATTGGCCAAATGCTGTGCGTCGACACACCACATTTCCGCGGCGGGTTTTTTCGGATCACCAATTTCACAAAAACGACTTGGGGTCAGCCATAACAATGAACCGATACGATCTAAGGCTGCTTGGGTTTTACCACCCCAACCATGATGAAAGCTTTTAAATACACCGCTGGTATTGCTGACAAAACTTGCTGAATACAATAACGGTGCCAACAAAGCACTCATTTCCACATCATCAATCGCGCCTTGAGCCTGCCAAGTTGCAATTTGCTGACGAATCGCATCGATACGCATACCATTACGACGTTTAAAGAATAAACGGTCACGTGCCGGATCGTAGATTTCATCATTACGTGGACACAAGTTATGGGTCACCCAACCTTTAACTTCTGGCAAACGGTTCAGATAATCAATCGCTTTCTGATAGCCACCCAACTCTTTAAAAGCAGGTGCTTCAACGCAAGAGAGAATCGCGCTGTTCAAGGCATGGCTGTAGGGTTCCCAGTCATTGGCAATAACACGATAGCCGTTTTGACGAGCCAACCGTGATACCACACCCGAACCTGCAAAAAAGTCTGCAAATATCGGCGCACGACCATCTTCGCGTTTTAAGGTTCCCGTTTGCTCAAGTGCTTCTAAAATCAGATGTAATAGGCGGCGTTTGTTTCCCAAATAAGGAACCAACTGATGGAAAAGATATTCGTCTGTGGTACGAGCCGCATGACGACGTTTGTGATAAACCGTAGACTCTGAATTCATAGCGTCTCTTGAGAAGGGATTAACCTTAAGCGAATGTCATCACCCAATTGAGTGACATCTTTCAGCTTAAATCGAAGCTGCTCTGCCATGCGGTCAAATTCCGCATTAAACATCGCACGTGCTGACTGACCCAACAAGGTCGGTGCAACATAACTGATCATTTCATCGATCAAATGTTCTTGTAAGAAAGCGGTCGAAAGTGTCGCACCGGCTTCCACAAGGACATCATAAATTTGGAACTGTTGAACGCATGCTGCTAACAGATCGGCCAAAGGCTGAATTTCAAATTGTACCACGCCCAAGTCAGCAAGTTCCTGACGATATGGCCCCATGACCATCACGGTTTCAGGTTGCTGCAATATTTTTGCGCTTAATGGCAAGCGGCCTTGGCGATCTAGCACGATACGTTTCGGCTGAACCACGCTTCGCATATCAACAGCATCATCGAGTTGACGTACGTTGAGTAAGCAATCATCTGCTAATACTGTTTCAATCCCAGTAATCACAGCACCTGATATCGCACGCCAATGCTGTACGTCTTGTCGCGCCATTGCACCGGTAATCCATTTAGACTCACCCGAGGCCATGGCAGTACGCCCATCCAGGCTCGATGCGACTTTGAGCCGGACATAAGGCATGCCCGTCGCCATGGCTTTTAAAAAGCCCAAGTTCAATTGATGCGCTTCTGCTTCACAAATACCTGTGATCACTTCAATGCCAGCATCACGTAGGATTTGTACACCTTTACCCGCAACCAATGGATTCGGATCGGGACATGCCACAACGACTTGAGCAACACCTGCTTCTACCAAACCTTTGGCACAAGGTGGCGTACGTCCATAGTGTGCGCAAGGCTCTAAAGTCACATAAGCGGTTGCGCCACGTGCGGCCTCACCTGCATCACGCATTGCAAAGACTTCGGCATGCGGCTGACCCGCTTTGGGATGAAAGCCTTCACCAACCAATTGACCGTCTTTGACAATTACACAGCCCACATTGGGATTGGGACGAGTGCTGTATTGCCCCTGCTGTGCCAATGCAATTGCACGCCGCATCCACTGTTGATGCTGCTGCAAAGGCACTTGATCTAACTCAGACATGTAATCACTCATGATAAAAATGGAAGCAGATGTGCATTAGTGCTCACGCTGCTGCATTTGTTCAATTTGACGACGAAAAGCTTCTACATCTTGGAAGTCTTGATACACAGAAGCAAAACGTACATAAGCCACATGATCTAAAGCAAACAAAGACTGCATGACAATTTCACCAATGGTGCGTGATTTCACGTCACGTTCACCCAAACGGCGAATTTGCAATTGAATATCACTGAGTACCGTTTCAATTTGCTCTTGCGTTACTGGACGCTTTTGCAAGGCATGCATGAGCGAGCGGCGGAGCTTGGCTTCATCAAAAGGTTCACTCTTTGAATCAGACTTGATGACACGCGGCATCACCACTTCATAGCTTTCAAAAGTTGTAAAACGTTCACCGCAACTAATACATTCACGGCGGCGGCGTATCTGACAGCCTTCAGCAGCAAGACGTGAGTCAATCACTTTACTGTCTTCAGCGTTGCAAAATGGACAATGCATAGCGGTTAAATTGAACAAATCCGAATGGATTTAGAGTGTAGCAAAAATTTTGAAATTTGTAGAGCTTTACGCTAGATATGGAAAAAAAACAGCCCTTTCGGGCTGTTTTACACAATATATTGATTTACTGTGATCTTATTATTCTACACGTTCGCCATGTTGACTTAAGTCTAGACCCATACGTTCGTCATCAGCTTCAACACGGATGCCAATCACCAGATCAATCACTTTCAAGATAATGAATGTCATCACTGCTGAGTAAGCAATAGTCGCTAGTACACCTTCGACTTGAACCCATAATTGATGCATTAAGTTGCTCGGTGCTTTATCACCCATGATGAATTCGCTGGCAAAGAATGCTGTAAGAATCGCACCGACGATACCACCGACACCATGTAGGCCAAACGCATCCAAAGAGTCATCCGCTTTCAACGCACGTTTCAGCGCAGTAATACCCCAGAAGCAAACTACACCACCGATCAGACCCATCGCTAAAGCGCCGCCAACGGTTACGAAACCTGCCGCAGGTGTAATCACCACAAGACCTGCTACCGCACCAGAAGCACCACCCAAGACAGACGCTTTACCACGAACTACTTTTTCAGTAATTAACCATGCCACTGCTGCTGCCGCTGCTGCAACTTGTGTTACTACCAATGCATAACCAGCGGAACCATTTGCACCCAGTGCAGAACCACCGTTGAAACCGAACCAACCAACCCATACAAGGCTTGCACCGATGACGGTTAACGTTAGATTATGTGGCGCCATTGATTCACGGCCAAGCCCCATACGTTTACCAAGCATGTACGCTGCAACAAGACCCGCAACACCTGAGTTGATGTGAACAACCGTACCACCCGCAAAATCAAGCGCACCGTCGTTACCTAACCAACCACCGCCCCATACCCAGTGGGTAATTGGTGCATAAACCACGACGCTCCAAATTGCGATGAACGCAACGAAAGCACCGAATTTCATACGTTCTGCAATCGAACCGCTAATAATGGCAACGGTAATGATGGCAAATGTCATTTGGAAAATAACAAAAAGAATCTCTGGAATCGTACCGGACAAGGCTTCTGTGGTGATACCCGACAACATAAATTTGTCTAAGCTACCGATAAAGGCATTACCCTCACCAAATGCTAAGGTATAACCCACAATCACCCACGTTAAGCTCACGACACCTGCCGCAACAAAACTGTGTGCCATGGTGCTGAGTACATTTTTCTTACGGACCATACCGCCGTAAAATAATGCTAAACCGGGAATTGTCATGAGTAAAACAAGTGCAGTGGACACTAAAATCCATGCTGTATCACCTGTATCGAGCTTAGGTTCTTCTTCTGTAGGTGCTGGTTCTGCAGGTGCTGGCGCTGCTTCAACTGGAACTGCAGCTTCTGTTGTATTTAGCGTTGTTGTATTTGCAGTATCAACTACTGTGACTTCTTCTGTAGGTGCTGTTGCGCTTTCTTCAGCCCACGCAACAGAACCACCTAAAAGTGCACTGGACAAGCCGAGTGCAATTAGCATTTTTTTCATTCGTATCCCCCGACCTGATTTTCTGAGTTATTAGCTACTCAGCAAACTTCATGCCAATTTTTTAAACGGCATCTGCACCTGTTTCACCAGTACGGATACGGATGACTTGTTCCAGATTGCTTACAAAAATTTTACCGTCGCCAATTTTTCCTGTGCTTGCAACACGAGTAATTGATTCAATTACGGTATCGACCATTTCATCACTGATTGCGATTTCGATTTTTACTTTTGGTAAGAAATCAACCACATATTCAGCACCACGATAAAGTTCAGTGTGACCTTTCTGGCGACCGAAGCCTTTAACTTCAGTGACAGTGATCCCTTGAACACCATTTTCAGAGAGTGCTTCACGCACGTCATCCAATTTAAAAGGTTTTACAATTGCAGTTACGAGCTTCATGTTTTGTTTTCCTTCGGCTTATTTCACCTGTAAGGTTTTATGTTCAATTTTCATGCCAATATGACTACAGTCGGGGGAAAATAGTCAGCCCAGCATGAGATTTCTTTATAACCTATTTTATACGGATAATCTTGCGTATGCTTATAAAAATAGACGTTTTTACTAGAAGAATTACGATTTTACTGATCGATTAAACGTATATTTAAATAAAAGCACTATGGTCATGAATGTCGCGATGTTAAACTGCTGCCACCAATTCACTGAGGATGATCACAACAATGATTGAAACCTTATTACAAGCGATATTAGAACAAATCGATCAACCGAAAAAAGACATCGAACATAACCTTCGCAGCTTACTTAACGAAGCTGTGAGCAAAATGGATCTTGTATCGAAAGAAGAAATCGAACGCCAACGTACTGCACTGAATAATGCCAATTTACGTTTAAATGAATTGTTGAAACACGTCGAAGAACTCGAACAAAAAATTCAGAACAAAAAATAAGCACCTTTTTAGTGCAACAAAAGACGCATAACGATTAAAAATAATGCACCATAACGGAACAATAATATGTCTTTTGCCAAAATCTATACTCGGGGTTTGCTCGGCTTAAATGCACCCCAAATTGAAGTTGAAGTTCATGTCAGCCAAGGTCTGCCTTCATTGACCATTGTGGGCCTACCTGAGGCCGCCGTCCGTGAAAGTAAAGACCGTGTCCGCTCTGCGATTATTAATAGTGGCTTTCAGTTCCCGACCAAACGCCTGACCATTAATCTTGCACCCGCAGATTTACCCAAAGATGGTTCTCGCTTAGATCTCGCCATTGCTTTAGGGATTCTGATCGCATCGGGACAACTTCCTGAAAATGCAGCAGATGGTTTTGAATTTATTGGAGAATTAGCGCTCGATGGTTATTTACGACCTGTCAGTGGCATCTTAAGTATAGCCATTGCCTGTCAGCATATCGGGCATCATCTGATTCTACCGGCACTCAATGCCGATGAAGCGGCGCAACTGCCGGAGTTCCAAGTCTTTCCTGCTCAGCATCTTAAGGATGTATGTGAACATTTGAGTCGTTCAGCCTTAATCAGCAGCCACCCCTCGACATCGTCAGCCAATCAACACAGTTACCCTTTTGATTTATCTGATGTGAAAGGTCAACTGAGACCACGTCGTGCTTTAGAAATTGCGGCGGCTGGCGGTCATTCCCTGCTATTTCGTGGCCCTCCAGGCACAGGTAAAACTGTACTCGCCTCGCGTTTAGCCAGCATTCTTCCGCCCTTAGATATGCAAGAAAATTTGCAAGTCGCGAGTATTTATTCCATTGCAGGTGCAAA
This sequence comes from Acinetobacter sp. YH12098, assembly GCF_013419235.1. Lineage (NCBI taxonomy): Bacteria > Pseudomonadati > Pseudomonadota > Gammaproteobacteria > Moraxellales > Moraxellaceae > Acinetobacter > Acinetobacter sp. YH12098. The sequence goes on along the minus strand of NZ_VPAO01000004.1, from coordinate 28,937 downwards.
TCATCATTTTGGGCAGCGTCCATTTCGTGCGCCGCACCATACTGCATCTGCGATCGCCCTCGTCGGTGGAGGATCAAATCCTAAACCGGGTGAAATCACCTTGGCACATTTAGGGGTTTTATTTTTAGATGAACTTCCTGAATTTGATCGAAAGGTATTGGAGGTATTACGGCAACCACTCGAATCCAAAGAAATTGTGATTTCACGGGCTTCTCGTCAAATCACCTTCCCTGCGAATTTTCAATTGATCGCAGCAATGAATCCTTGCCCATGTGGCTATGCCTTTAACCAAGACAGCCGTTGTCAATGTAGTGCTGAAAGTATTAAACGCTATCAAAACCGTATGTCAGGTCCATTATTAGATCGTATTGATTTACATATAGATGTCCCGCCACTGGCAGCGCATGAATTACAAAGTTCGCAAGAGGTTGAAAGTTCAAGTACAGTTAGACATCGTGTCATTCAAGCTTATGAGTTACAAATAGAGCGTCAGCAAAAATCCAATATGGCGCTCACGCCGACGCAATTGGAGCAACAAGCGGTTTTGGATGCTACTGCGCAGAATATTTTACAGTTAGCACAGCAACGAATGAATTTATCTGCGCGTGCTTATCATCGCGTATTACGTGTTGCCAGAACCATTGCCGACTTAGCTCAAAGTGAACACATTCAAGCTCAGCACGTTTCTGAAGCACTGTCCTATCGAAGCCAGCTCAATACTTAAAAAAATGGCGACCCTAGGTCGCCATTTTTAATGCTTTTTAACATTAGAATTCGTATTTCAAACCAAATACGACTTTATTCTTTTGTTTTTCATCCGCACGGTCATAACCACCAACTGTGTAATTCATGCTTGCGGTAACACCTGTATCTGCTAAAGGCTTGCTTAGACCAATATCAAAGTGACGGAAACCAAAGCTTTCTGTTGTTCCTAAATTATCTTCAAAATCACCTGAATCTTGATATGCATATAAACCAAGCGCGGTATCTAGACTGAAGTCTTTAGGAAGTGCATAGCTATATGATGCTTTGATATAAGTATCACCTGCATTACCCCATGAAACATCTTCAAGCAAAGTTTGCGCTGTTAAGCCAAAATCTTTATAGCTTAGCCCAAGCATTGTTTCTAAACCGTTTGCATCACTTGTATCAATATCATAGTAATAGTAGTAAGTTAGGCCTGCTGTGTAACCAAGATCATCATTAATTGAACCGTTATAGCCCGCATAAAAATCATTTTCAAAACCATTCGGTAGGTCATCACCATAGTTTAATGTTGAACCCCACCAACCTGCATAGAAGCCTGATGCATGGCTATAATCCAAACCACCTTGGATTGTCGCATCTTTATTTTCAGGCACATTGGTAATACCACGTAAATTATAGCTAGACAGTACGCCGATATTTCCAGATACAGAATGCTCTGAAGCAGGTGCTTCAGCAAATGTAAACGTCGATGCTGCTCCAAGTACAGCGATTGATAAAGCTTTAAGTGCAAATTTCATGGTTTGTTCCCCCACATCGTGCGACGACGTATTTTTTGGTTATTTCGTTGAACTCAATGAGGTATTAGCAAGCGCTGTGCCATGTTTAAAAATATACACATATTTTTTTTATAAAGGTCACGATTTTGGCTTTCATAAAACATACAAGATACTGTTTTTATTTGTTATTTTTTAATTACTCTATTTAACTATTTTTCTCTAAATTTTTTTTTAGAATGCAGATTGTCAACTATTCAGATTATTTAAATCCTTAGGTTGATAGTTGTAACAGGATTTTAAAAATGCGCTTTTTTGAGTATATTTTTTCAACACCGATCTCAAAAATGCATAAAAAAAGTGCACAATCACCATTGTGCACTTTCAAAAATATGACCGAATACGATCAACTCGTTAATGTTAGAAAGAATAGGTCAATCCAACCACAACGTTATCGTCTAATTCCTCGCCTTCACGATCTTTACCGCCCCATACATAGTCAGCAGCAATTTCAAATCCAGTATCTGCAATCGGTTTACTTAAGCCCAAACGTGCTTCAGTGAATACTACATCTTCTGTGGTTGTTAATAGGCTGTCATCACGACTGTCATTAAAAACAGAAACACCAAGCGATGAATTTAATGAAACATTATAAGGTAATGCATAGCTATAAGCAGCATTCAGATATACATCTCCTGCGTTGCCATAATTAACATCAGACAACAATACAGCCATGCCTACTGTTAAATCTTTATAACTAATGTCCTGAATAAATTCGACGCCTGTCGTGCGACGCTTTTCAGATCGGTCGTCATTATAAACTGAACCGCCACCTTGATAGACATAGGCCATCACTTGTGACTTATAGCTCCAATCTTCATTCAGTTCACGTCCATATCCAACATAGAAATCATGTTCAAAACCATGTGACTGACTGTCGTCCGTAGGGTCATAGTTGAGTGTAGAACCCCAATAGCCCGCGAACAGCCCACTGTTGTGTGCATATTCCAGTCCGGCTTGTAATGCAGCTTGATCATTTTCTTCACTCGCACGGTACACATATTTGTTTACCACGCCCAAACTTCCAGACCAATTCCCTTGTGCTGTTGTGACTTGTTCAGTTTGTTCTGCAAATGCAGGGGCTGTACCTAGGGTCACTAAAATACTTAAAATTGCTTTTTTATAAAATTGAATCATGTTTAGTCCCCACATCGGATCGATCGTGGATTGGGTTGAGTAAAATTTAGCGCCGATTTTAATCGATTTTACCGCCCTGTATAGCCCCTTTTTTCTTATTTTGATAAATTAAATCATTTAAAAACAAAGCTAAGATTATATAAAATAGTAAAAAATAAGCTTTTGATTCATAAAATATCTTTTATCGTGTTCAAGTCTTTAACAACAATTTAATGCATTCATTTATATATATTTATCACGATTAATATCATCTTTTTATTGAAATGTATTTTTAAGGAAAACATTTCTGACGACTTCGCTAAAAGTCATTCTCTATTTACAAAATACACCCCAACGGTGCTTACTGTGCCTGAACAGTGATGCCATGCACCTCAATCATTGTTATACTTTTTGATCAAAATACCAATTTAAATTCAGCACAAATTGTCGCGAAGAGTAATGAAAAATCAGCAAGTTAAATGAAATTTTTTATATTTTTTTATGATAAGCAATGAATAAACTTCTCTTTAGCTTAATATATATTCAATTTAAATAAACTATTTGTTAAACAACAATAACATACGAAACATTTGCTTATTACAGATTGACCGATGATCTGAATGTTTTCTAACTTTAGTGTAATAAGCGCATTAAAAATAGTGATTTTTTAAGAAAAAATATACAATCGCACTACATATTAACCAAATTTGCATGAGGCTCTCTCCCAATGCTTAAAGCTCAACAACTAACACTTGCAGTATTAGTAAACGCTGCTCTTATTTCTACTGCTTTTGCTAGCGAACAAAGCGAATCTAAAGGCTTTGTGGAAGATGCCGAAGGCTCTGTATTGTTCCGTACAGGTTATTTACATCGTGACAAAACAAATTATATCGAAAATGGTACCGGTGCAGAAAAACGTGTAACTGACACAAGCTCAACTGCTCAGTCTGCGATCGTAAAACTTGAATCTGGTTTTACTCAAGGTGTGGTTGGTTTTGGTGTAAACATTACTGGTGATGCTTCATTCAAATTAGGCAGTAATAATAATGCTGGCAATGGCATGATTCCTCGTGAAACTGGAATCAATGATAAAGGTGAATTACAAAAAGGCATCGGTGATACCTATGATCATTGGGCACGTGGTGGTGCCAGTGTAAAAGCACGTATATCAAATACAACTGTTGAATACGGCACCCAAGTTCTTGATATTCCAGTGCTTGCATCGAATACTGCACGTATGGTGCCTGAATATTTCACAGGTGTTTTAGCAACTAGCCATGAAATTGAAAACTTAGAAGTGATTGCTGGTAAATTCACTAAAAACCAATATTCAGACCAAATTAACTCTGATGGTCGTCATTTAGATAATGCGATCGTTTGGGGCGCAAAATACAAATTTAATGACCAACTCAATGCATCTTATTATGGCTTAGACAGTGAAGATGCTCTCGAACGTCACTACATCAATGCAAATTACACATTACCATTGGCTGAAAAGCGTTCTTTAACTTTAGATTTTAATGGTTATCACACTGAATGGGATAAAGAAGCAGGTACTTATTCAACATCTCCAAATGTAGACCCTGCTGACCGAAGCAATAACATTTGGTCGCTTGCTGGTACATTGAACCAAGGTGCTCACTCAGTCATGTTGGCTTACCAACAAAATACGGGCAACACTGGCTATGACTATGGTGAAAATGCTGACGGTGCTCAATCTATTTATGTCGCGAACTCTTATCTATCTGACTTTATCGGTAATCATGAAAAATCGGCACAAGTTCAATATAACTTAAACTTTACTGATTATGGTGTGCCAGGCTTGAACTGGACTTCTGCATTCGTTTATGGCTGGGATATTAAAGTCAACAATTCAGCAAAAGAAGGCCAAGAGCGCGAATTCTTTAACCAAGTGAAATATACTGTTCAATCTGGTTTTGCTAAGGACGCAAGCTTACGTGTACGTCATTCTTACTACCGCGCAAGTGATAACTACCAAGCTGGTAACTATATCGGTGATACAAACGAATGGCGTTTATTCTTAGACATCCCTGTGAAATTATTTTAATTTCGCAGCTACTCTAAGATAGCGAAAAAAAACCTGCACACTGTGCAGGTTTTTTTTATGAGCATCATTTTCATATAAAAGCGATGCTCAGCTTAAAACAATATTATTTGTTCGCAGCTTGGTAAGCTTCAATTGAGCTCAGTACTTCTTGTTTCGCAACATCAGCACCTTCCCAACCACTTAACTTAACCCATTTACCAGGCTCTAAGTCTTTGTAGTGTTGGAAGAAATGCTCAATTTGATTGATCAACAATGCAGGAAGATCGGTATATTCTTGAACATCTTTATAAAGCGGAGTCAATTTGTCGTGTGGAACAGCAACAAGTTTTGCGTCAACACCACCGTCATCTTCCATGTTCAATTTACCAACAGGACGGCAACGAATTACAGAACCTGGCTCTACTGGATGTGGAGTTACCACAAGTACGTCTAATGGGTCACCATCCAAAGATAATGTATTTGGAACATAACCATAGTTCGCTGGGTAGAACATTGCAGTACCCATGAAACGGTCTACAAATAACGCATCAGAATCTTTATCGATTTCGTATTTGATTGGTGCTGCATTTGCAGGAATTTCAATAATGACATAGATGTCGTTTGGTGCATCTTTACCCGCTGGGATATTGCTGTAGCTCATAGCATCACTCTTTAAACAAAGTTAAATCTTTTAATCCGGCACAATTATAACGGTTTTATCGCTTTTTTTGTGATTTTAGCGATCATGCTGATAATTTAATCATCAAGCAGAACATTTAGCTTAATTTAATGACCAATAACATCAGGCAAATCGGGCATAACATCGACAAGGTCCAAATGATTGAACGTAAAGTTGCCCAATTGGCTAAATAACATAGCCCATAAATAACGCGTAAAACGAGATAGGCTATCCCAAAGGTCATGATGTATTGTTGATGAATCACCATGTATTCGGCCATTAGAATAGCCGCAATAAATAAAGGTAAACTTTCAAAACTATTTTGCTGCACTGCATGTGCGCGGCTCGCCAACCCTGTAGAGCGCGCTAAAACTTCACGTGGATTTTGATTATCACTCGACTTAAAACCTGCAGCTCGCTTCGCAATAAATGTAAATACATATGGCAGTAAACAAGCGGCCAAAATGAGATAGATGATCCCACTGATGCTGTGCATGTGTTTTTTCTCAGGAAGATTTTATGGCTGCTATAATACCATGGCATTTCGTGAATAATTTTTGTTAAATATAGTGTTTTTATAATCGGCAGATGAAAGGATCCTCTATGAGCACTTCTGATCAAGATCAATTATTTGAAGTTCTTGAAGAGCAAAAACGCCATCAGCTTCGCGTCGATCGTGCCTTAAAAATCGTCATCCCTGTGACTGCATTTTTACTTGCTGTGATCTGCGCCAACTTAAATGTCTGGTCGACTGTTTTCAGCTTTGTCATCATGTGGGTTGCATTCTATGCAGTTTCCATCAAGCAACTTCCCCTTTGGCATTGGGTCATTGTCATTGCACTGTATTGTTTAGTCGACAATATTTTAACCTATGGCAGCTATAACCAATCCGGCTTTAGTCGTCAGTTCGGTGCGATGTTTATTTTCTTAGGTGTTTTTGGAGTAGGACGTCGCTACTTTGATCGCTGGTCGATGAATAAAGGCAAGCTTTAATGAGCTAAATTTAAAGCGATAAAAAAAGCGCCCGAAGGCGCTTTTTTTATGCATCGTATTATGCGGTTTTACGCAAATCTTTACGTAGAATTTTACCAACGTTTGATTTTGGTAATTCATCCATAAATTCAACATAACGTGGGCGTTTATAGCCAGTTAAGTTTTCTTTTGCGAATGCCAAAACTTCTTCAGTCGTTAAAGATGGATCTTTTTTCACAACGAATAATTTAGGTACTTCACCTGATTTTTCATCAGGAACACCAATCGCAGCAACTTCTAGCACTTTTGGATGTTTTGCAACAACTTCTTCAATTTCAGAAGGATAAACGTTGAAGCCAGACACCAAAATCATGTCTTTTTTACGGTCTACAATCTTCACATAACCGCGTGGATCCATGACACCAATGTCACCTGTACGGAAGAAACCGTCCGCCGTCATTACTTTGGCAGTTTCATCTGGACGGTTCCAATAGCCTTTCATGACTTGAGGACCACGAATCGAAATTTCACCTTGCTCACCTTGAGCAACTTCATTGCCATCATCATCTAAAATAGCAACTTCAGTCAGTGGCAATGGAATACCAATCGTACCGCTGAATTCCATTGATGCTGGAGGGTTTGCGGTTGCAACAGGTGAAGTTTCTGATAAACCATAACCTTCGATAATATTGGTACCTGTAACTTTCTTCCACGCTTCTGCAGTCGAAGGAAGCACTGCCATACCACCACCCATCGCCATTTTTAGCTTACTGTGGTCAAGTTGCTTGAACTCTTCATTGTTCACCAAAGCATTGAACAATGTGTTCACTGCTGGGAAGAATGAAGGTTGGTATTTACGTAATTCTTTCATTACCGCAGGTAGGTCACGCGGGTTAGGAATCAATACGTTTGCCTGACCTTTGTACATACCGTAAAGTGCACACACCATAAATGCAAAGATGTGATACAGCGGTAATGCACAGAAGATACGATCATCTGGCTGACCATCTTTCTGACCAAATTTACTTTGGAAAATACCATCACACTGCAACATATTTGACACAAGGTTACGATGGGTCAATTCTGCGCCTTTAGATACGCCAGTTGTACCACCGGTATACTGAAGTACAGCAGTATCACTTAAAGTTAAGTTTGGACGTTTGTAATTGTTTGCACTCACTTTAGACATTGCTGCATTAAAGCGAATATGACCTGGAATGTTCCAAGCTGGAATTTGTTTACGTACTGAACGTAATACAAAGTTAACCAATGTACCTTTCAGCGTACCAAGCATGTCACCCACAGATGCCACGATCACGTGTTTTACTGGGGTTTTACCAATAATCGCTTGGTAAACAGATGCAAAGTTTTCAATAATAACAAGAGCTTCTGTTCCAGAGTCATTCAATTGATGCTCAAGTTCACGAGAGGTATACAGTGGATTCACGTTGACCAATACCAGGCCAGCACGGAATACACCCAATGCGACAACAGGATATTGAAGAACGTTCGGCATCATGACTGCAACGCGTGAACCTTTGGCCAAACCTAAACTTTGCAAATAAGTTGCAAATTTACGACTAGCTTCATCAAGTTCTTTAAAAGTTAAGACTTTATCCATAAAGATAAAGGCATCTCTTGAGCCAAACTTCTGGAAATTACGCTCAAAAATATCGACCAATGAGGTATTTTCTGCGGGTAATTCTACAGTTTCTGGAATCCCTGTCTTTTGGTATTCAGCGAACCAAATCTTTTCCATAACGCCCAATTCTCCTGTCGTAATCCTTAATAATCCAACTGTTTTTTTTCAATATTAAGCGGTCATTATTTAACTTGTTTGTGCTTAATATTGCATCCATTTCACGAATAACAGCATATATAACGTATTTCGTTCCATGGATGCTAGTATTATCTTTGAATGAACAGTTTATTTGCTTTTTGATATCCACGTGGTAACAACACACCTTTCGATGCACGTTTGCCCACATATTTTTGCAGATCGTCGCCTTTAAGCTTTAATTGTTGATTTCCTGCAAGCACTTGAATTATTTCATCTAAATTCAAAGTTGTCATGGATACAATTTGATCTTTTGCCTCAAGTTGTATCAATTTATTACCTTTACCCTTATTCAGCACTGGTAATTCATCAAGTTCAACCAACAGCAAACGCCCCGCAGAACTGAGGAGTGCAAGATGTGTTGCATTCTCAATCGCCGTTAAATTCATAACCGCCGCCCCTTCAGACAAGCTAAGGAAGGCTTTACCCGCTTTGGCATTGGTATCAAGATTTTTCGCTTGGGTTTTAAAGCCATAGCCTTTACTGCTCATTGCCAAGACTTCTGTTTCATCTTCAGCAATAAACACTTGTTTAAAGCCAACACCACTTGCAGGTGCAAGCTTAGAACTCAGAGGCTCACCTAAACCACGCGCAGATGGCAAGGTATTGATGCCCAAAGCATAGCTACGACCGGCATCATCTAAGACATAAACACGTTGATTTGATTTACCTTGTGCATGGCTGAGATATTGGTCACCTGCACGGAAATTTAAGTTCTCAGCATCGACTTCATGACCTTTCGCCGAGCGAATCCAACCCGCTTCAGACAACACCACAGTCACAGGATCTGCAGGAAGCATATCTTGTTCATTAATCGCATGGGCTTCTGCACGTTTCACAATTGGAGAACGGCGGTCATCACCAAATTTCTTCGCATCTTCTTTAAGTTCATTAATGATCAATGCTTTTAATGATTCAGGATTCGCCAATTGTTCACGAATAATGGCAGCTTTGGCTTCCAATTCTTCTTGTTCACGGCGCATTTCCATTTCTTCAAGTTTTGCCAAATGACGTAACTTGAGTTCTAAAATCGCTTCGGCTTGAATTTCATCGATATTAAAATGCGTCATCAACACCGGTTTAGGCTGATCTTCTTCTCGAATAATACGAATCACTTCATCAATATTCAGATAGGCAATGATTAAGCCTGCAAGTATATGTAACCGTTTTTCAATTTTATTCAGATGATAAGTCAAACGACGTGTTACGGTATTTTTACGAATTTCAATCCATTCCAACAAAATACGGCGGATCGATTTCACTTGCGGACGACCGTCAGCGCCAATCATGTTCATATTGACACGATAGCTCGACTCTAAGTCGGTGGTTGCAAATAGATGACTCATCACCGATTCAGCATCAATACGATTCGAGCGCAGGACGATCACTAAACGTGTTGGGTTTTTATGATCTGACTCATCACGTAAGTCCGTGACCAATGGCAACTTCTTCGCCTGCATTTGATCTGCAATCTGCGTGATCACTTTCGAACCTGAAACCTGATACGGTAACTCCGTAATCACGATTTCATTTTTCTCAATACTGTACACAGCACGAGTTCGATAACTACCGCGACCCGTGGTTTGAATTTTAAGTAATTCTTCTGGAGAACTAATAATTTCCGCACGTGTAGGCAAATCAGGTGCAGGAATATATTCTGCGACTTTCTCATCGGTTAAGTTTGGATTGCGAATTAAGGCGATCGTGCCCTTCACCACTTCACGTAAGTTATGCGGTGGAATATCCGTTGCCATACCCACAGCAATACCCGTTGTGCCGTTGAGTAAAATATTTGGAACACGTGCCGGTAAATTCACTGGCTCTTTCATCGAACCATCAAAGTTATCCTGCCAATCACAGGTTCCTTGTCCTAACTCAGACAATAATAAATCACTATAAGCAGACAGTTTTGCTTCGGTATATCGCATCGCTGCGAAGGATTTCGGATCATCTGGTGAGCCCCAGTTTCCCTGACCTTCAATAAATGGATAGCGATAACTAAACGGCTGCGCCATGAGGACCATGGCTTCATAACAAGCTAAGTCACCATGAGGATGGTATTTACCCAGTACATCACCAACCGTACGTGCAGATTTTTTTGGCTTACCCGTTGGCTTTAACCCGAGTTCGCTCATCGCATAGACGATACGACGCTGAACGGGTTTTAGACCATCACTGATATGTGGCAATGCACGATCCATAATCACGTACATGGCGTAGTTGAGATATGCTTGTTCGGTAAATTCTGCTACGGAACGGTTTTCTGTCGCATGATGCGCAAGGCTTGTCATAACAACCTGTAATCCTAAATTGTTCGTTCTTTATTGGGTTCTTATGCTATGTCGCAGGTGCCCCCTATACAAGGGGATGATCTAACACTCTGCGACAAATTGTGTCTTATGGCGTAAAAATATCCATTTTATTCACCATGATCAACTAAAAATTCAACAGTCTTTATAGCCCAATGGATTCTAAAGTTTTGCCTTTGGTTTCTTCACCTAAAACCAAAATCACCACGGCAACGGCAATTAAGACTGCTGTAAACATCATAAAGACATAGCTAAAACCATGATCCATATCCATCATATGTGTCACAGCAAAAGGCGCGGCAATGCCCCCGATCCGACCAATGGCACCGGCCCAGCCCGAACCAAAGGCACGAATATTGGCCGGGTATTGTTCTGGTGTATAGGTGTAAAGTACGCCCCAAGCACCGAGATTAAAGAAGGATATTAAACAGCCCCAGATCACGATCTCTGTCACACTGCCAGACTGACCGAAGAAATATGCCGAAATGGCACACATCCCAATGAAGCCCGCCAACGTAGCTTTACGACCTAATTTTTCGACCAACCATGCAGCTGCAATATAACCTGGCAATTGTGCCAAAATCATGACCAAAACATATTCAAAGGATTGAACAATTGTGTAGCCTTCTTTGACCAATAAGCTTGGTAACCATGTAAAAATACCATAATAAGAAAAGACGATACCGAACCAAATGAGCCACAGCATTAAAGTACGACGTGCAAAAATGCCTGACCAAAGCTGTGAAAAACTGATATTGTGCTTTTCTGCAACTGGTTTGACTTCAAAGATTTCAACAACTTCTACACCACATTTGGCTTCAATCTTTTTCACCAATGCATGTGCTTCATCAAAACGTCCACGGTTGATTAAATAAGGCACCGATTCGGGCACCATTTTCCAAATCACGATCGCATATAACGCAGGAATACCGCCAATCAGGAACGCTGCATGCCAACCAAAATCCGGAATAATAAAGCGTGAGACCAACGCTGCAACCAACCAGCCCAGTCCCCAAAAACTTTCTAGTAAGACAATAAAACGACCACGCACATGCGCCGGAATATATTCACTGACCAAAGTCACCGCGACAGGGAGTTGCCCCCCTAAACCTAGGCCGACAATAAAACGAAATACCAACAACCAAGTTAGATTAGGTGCAAACGCACATGCAGCGGTGGCTAAGCTATAAATCACCAATGTCCATGCAAAGACTGTTTTTCGGCCGAAGCGATCAGCCAATCCACCAGAAAATACTGCGCCAATCGCCATCCCAACAAAACCAATCGAGACTACCCAACTTTTATCATTTGGTGTCATGGCCCAATCTTCAGCCATTTTCGCTAAGATGAAGGAAATGAGTCCCGTATCCATGGCATCAAACATCCAGCCAAGGCCAATAACCCAAAGTAAAGTGTAGTGAAACTTACCGATGGGTAAGCGTTGTATACGTGAGACTAAGTCCATAACAAGATCTCTGAACTGGTGGAAGGATGAACACTGCTTTCCCAACAGGATGTATGATTTTGCGTTTTTTAGTATAGATCCATGCAAAAGACCGACCATTGATCCGTCTTTTTAGCATTTTAATGTGATGTTATGGCAACGCGGTTACGACAAATCTTTTGAAGATACTGACTGATCATCATCATCTTTATAAATAAATTTAGGCATTTCTAAGCCAAAGTAAATGGCGATCAGACGTAAGGTGAAACCGAAAATGAGCGTCGCAATGACGGTCAATTCTAGCGATAAGCCAATCTCAATGCAGAGCCAATAACAAATCACGGACACAAAAGAAATACTGGCATAAAGTTCCCGACGGAACACCAGCGGCACATCGTTACATAGAATATCTCGTAGAATACCGCCAGAAACACCTGTTAGCACTCCTGCTACTGCAGAGACGACAAAACCATGGCCCATTTCTAAAGCAATTTGACAGCCAATAATGGTAAAACCTATGAGACCAAGGGCATCGAGAACCAAGAAGATATTACGAAGATGACGCATCCACTTTGCAATCAGGATAGTGACAAATGCAGCAAAGCAGGTCAGCATGAGATATTCTGGATGCTTAACCCATGTCAGTGGATAGTGCCCAAGCAGCACATCACGAACCGAACCGCCCCCCAGTGCCGTGACACAGGCAATCAATGTTACCCCAAACCAGTCCATACTCCGCCGACCCGCAGACAATGCACCTGTCATTGCTTCTGCCGTAATTGCGATAATATAAATAACGGTAAGTAACATCGCCCTTCTTCCACTGAGGGTTGAGATGCGCGCTATTCTAAGCTAAATCTGCTCAAATGTTATAAAAATTGCGCACAACATTGTTTAAATTTTCGTCCAGAACCACAAATACAGGGTTGCTTCATGGTGATTTTCATCTCTGTGGTCGGATCAAGGAAATACCAGCGCTGCTCGAACTTCACAAAGTGTGAAATTTCATGATGTACCTGCGCTTGCTGCCCATCGTGATAATGGGCTTTAAATTCAACTTGAGCATGGTTTTTATCGAGTTTTTCTTGGGCTTGGACAACCTCAAGCTTTAACCACTGATTGGCCTGACTCCACGCTGCAATGGCACTGACATCTAAGGCTTGCTGCTGTCCAAGCGCAGTTGTTTGTACAATATAATCAATCTCATGCTGTACAAAAGCACTATAACGTGAACGCATCAACTGCTCTGCGCTCTGTGCATTTTCACGCCCCGCATGTAAGGGCTGACAACAGTTGGCATACTCACCTTTGCCACATGGACATTGGACTTGTGACATGTTTGTTTCCATAAAAAAATAGCCTGACAATGCAGGCTATTTTAACGGATCTTTCCACACAATTTTCATCAGTAGATCCGTATCGATTCAAATAAAAGAATGATACACAGTAAGGTCATCCGCAAGTGTTTGAGACAGGACTACTTCTAATCAAAAATGTTTTTGCAATGCTTTGAATAATTTGACGGTAGTGAACGAGTTTTGCGGATGACAATGGTTTTGGGTACTTTTGCCGAAACAAAAGTACCTCCAGCCGAAGGCTAATCCCTTTATTTAAACCCTAGATGTAAGACTCCGTCGAATAGACTTAAAAATCATTTTAAAAATGCGTAATTACTTTTACGTGCGTAACATCAGTGATCTATATAGATTACCCCCCGATACGCAACTTAATCTTCAGTTGGCATGGGAATGACATGCACTTTTTCAATCTTATGACCATCCATCGTGACCACTTCAAAGATGTGTTCATCCGCTTTGAATTTTTCACCATTAGCCGGTAAGCGGCCCAAATGGAATAAGATATATCCGGACAGTGTCGAATACTGTTCAGCATCATCCACCAAGTCACGACCCAACAATAAAGACACGTGACGAATGTCAGTTGAGCCATCGAGTAACAATGAACCATCATCGAGGCTTTCTGCTGCTGTCTCCGGTTCATCTTCATCGGGGAACTCACCAGCAATCGCTTCTAAGACATCAATCGGTGTTGCAATCCCTTCAATTGAACCGTATTCGTTTAACACCAAGGCCATTTGCAACGGCGCTTGACGCAGTTGTTCCATCACCATCAAAACTTGAGCATTTTCATGCACCACCACTGGCTCACGGAGATGTTTTTCGAAATCGAGTACGCCCGTTTCAATATAGTCATTCATGACTTTATGAGTCAGTACCGCACCCGCAATATTGTCAAGCTCACCATGTGCCACAATTAAACGTGAATGCGTGGTACTGAGTAATTGAGCACGAATCGCCTCAGGTTCTTCATCTAAATCAATCCATTCCAGTTCAGGACGAGGTGTCATCACGGACTTTACTGGACGCTCAGATAAACCCAGTACCCCTTGTACCATCACACTGTGGTAAACCCCGTTGTCTTCATCAAAGACTTCATCAGCAAAAGCACGTGTTGCAAGCACATCTTCATTTTCATTTTGATTGTCTGCAACATTTTTCCCACCGAGCATACGCATCACAGCTGAGGCTGTGCGATAACGTAAGTCTGTGGTTGTCACCATTTTTTCCTGATTATGACGCATGGTTTGGTTCAAGAACTCAATCATGACAGAGAAACCAATGGCCGCGTATAAGTAACCTTTTGGAATATGGAAACCAAAGCCTTCGACTAAGAGCGAGAAACCGATCATCATCAAGAAACACAGGCACAGAATCACCACTGTTGGGTGACGGTTCACGAAGTTCATCAGTGGTTTAGATGCCCACAGCATAATGCCGACAGCAATAATGACCGCAATCATCATGACTGACAGGTGTTTCACCATCCCGACAGCGGTAATCACACTATCGAGAGAGAACACGGCATCGAGCACCACAATCTGCACAATCACCATCCAAAACGTCGCATGCACAGGATTTTCTTCCTTTAGCATGGGCTTGTTTTCAAGACGTTCACGCAGTTCCATGGTGCCTTTAAATAGTAAGAACACCCCACCAAACAGTAAAATTAGATCTCGACCTGAAAATGGATGGTCGAAAATATGGAACAGTGGGTTGGTTAGGGTCACCACCCATGCAATTGAGGCCAGTAAGACCAATCGCATACACAGTGCAAGCAATAAGCCGACAATCCGTGCAGTATTACGCTGTTCTGGCGGTAATTTTTCCGCAAGAATCGCAATAAAAACCAAGTTATCGATACCTAAAACTATCTCAAGCACCACCAGTGTCAATAAACCCACCCATGCAGAAGGATCGGACATCCATTCAAAGATCATGGTTGTATCTCCTGAATGTTATTCACACGTAGATCATGCTGATTTGAAGATGAAATGCATTGGACATGCGCAAACGCTTTTAATGGCGTTCTTTCTAATATTTTGATGTGTGCTGAGTGACAACAACCACTACCCATGACGGTTCTTTAGCTTGAAATGAAGTTTTAAGTATAGCAAGTTAAGGTAAAAATTCACCCTTTTTTACCAAAGTACAATCTCAGTATGGAAGAATTTAAACCCAGTGATGACATTAAATTGTCATATTTAGCTGCCAATGTAGTGTCATAAAAAATAACATGCTAAGGTAAAATTAAAACGTAATGAATAGCGGATTAAAAATGACAGAAAAACGTGGTAATCCTTCTCCTGCTACAACACAACCTTTAATCGCACTGTATTGCGGCTCCCGCTCTGGAAACAATCCAATTTATCAAGAAAAAGCCATCGCGTTGGCGCAAGGCTTGGCTGAACATGGTTTTGGTCTGGTCTATGGTGGCGCCAGTATTGGCCTGATGGGTCAAGTCGCTGACGCTGTGGTCGAACATGGCGGCGAAGCCGTTGGCGTGATTCCTGAGTTTATGTTGGATTATGAAATTGCACATAATCATTTGACTGAACTACACGTCGTGCGCAGTATGCATGAGCGTAAAGCCATGATGGCAGAACGTGCAAGTGCCTTTGTTGCCCTGCCCGGTGGTCTCGGTACATTCGAAGAAATTTTAGAAATCGCCACTTGGGGACAGTTGAATCAACACCAAAAGCCGATGATGCTTTATAACGTCAATGGCTTCTATGATGCACTGATTGCACAATTAGACCATGCGGTCGCTGAAGGTTTCTTGCCGCCGCAGCATCGTGCCAAACTGATCGTATGTAATTCTTCGAAGCAGATCTTTAGTGCACTGAAAAATTTAGATTGCCCGAAAAATTTCGTGGTCTAACTGTATTTTAGATGTCAAAAAGGGGAATAATGCATTCCCCTTTTTTATTGCTCGATGTCCTACTTCAAATCGAGATCGTGCCGACTTATCCCGACACCACACGATAGAACCATGGCAAGGTTGTCGCTAAGAAAATACTCATCAATAAACCAAGCATCAATTTCATCGCATCTTTGCTGACATTTCGTGAAGTTCGATATTTATTCACTTCATGTAAATGCATGGACATGGCAAATTCACGTCCTGCGAGTAAGCCCAAGAACACCCAAGTGGTACTCATTGGAATATTACTCCACTCTTTGAACACCAATAAAATCAAGGCATACATAAAGTCGATAATGGTTGCAGAACGAATATCAGCCACACCCGTTTTGGTGTCGATAATGCCCTGAATCGCCCCGCCACGTTGGTACAAAATGATCCCAAGCAGTACGATAAACACCACAATTGCAAAAATCAGGAACTCCAGCGGCACCTGACGAGGGACGTAGACAAAAATATTGGCCAAATCCTGAATCAGCCACTGACTCCATAAAAATGCCGTCGAAACCCACTGTAGTCCCACCCAAATATTCGAGGGTGTTTCATCACGTGTTTTACTGAAATAAACCGAGATGCCTTTAATTACAAAACGATAAACAATAATTGCGACAACAAAAGCTACCGCATAACCCATCATGGACTTGGTTAACATCGAGCCGAGACTACTCGGAGAGAAAATCGTCAACACTAAGAATGTAGTGCTGACTGGGATTCCGTAGCGAGTCAAAGTGATCAGTAAGATCGGTGGCACAATATAGAGCCACGTGACCCCTTCTGCGGGAAATGGAATCGTTTCTAAACGACCATAAGATGCATCCCCCACGCCAGAACTGTACCAACCATAAACCAATACAATGGCTAAAATACTGCTGACATAGATCCACAACAGCCACCAAGGGCGATGCGCATTGGATGAAATAAAGGTTCCCAATGTCTGTGGCACATCATTACCGACAATAGAATAGGCCGCGAGACAGAAGCCTATGACCATCAGAATTTCGATTGTCATGAAAACAAAACACCTTTGCCATAAAGAAAAAGCCCTCCAATAAATGAAGGACTTGAGCGCATTATGACAGTTTATCTGGCGTTCATACAATTTTGTGCCGTGCTTTTCTCGACATCAAAATAAAAACTTTAAATAAAACAAAAATTTAAAATTTAATTATTTCAATTTAATCTGATAAACCGCAGTGCTACCGTTCACTTCATTTCTAACCACCAACAAAGGTTGAGCATTGGGCGAGTCTTTGGCGGCAATAAAAATCAGATCTTCAGGTCCCACATCGCCTTGTTTAACCACATCAGCGCCGAAATTTGTAGTTTCATGTTTTCATTCGTCTTTTATTAAAATATGACCAATTTATAAACATTAGGTTGCATAGAGATGAAACTTTCATTGCATTTTTCTTGCAATTTTTTGGCTCAATTATGCAAAGCTTTTACTACATCCAAATGGCAATATTCATTTAAACTGTTTAAAAATCTCAGCTTTATTGACTTATGAATAGCACGCCAACGCATCAGGCTTTACAACCCGAATTTAGACTTCTAGTGCTATTGGTCTCTATTGGCTTTTTTATGCAAGGCCTGGATACGACCATCGTCAATACCGCAATCCCAGCGATGGCAAGAAGTTTGGGCGAAGACCCGCTTCAAATGCATAGTGTGGTCGTGGCCTATGTCTTGTCTGTCGCAGCGTGTATTCCCTTAAGTGGTTGGTTGGCCGATCGTTTTGGTGTACGAAATACGTATTTCACAGCCATTATTATTTTTACGTTAGCATCGCTAGGCTGCGGCATGGCCAATAGCCTGAATGAGCTGCTGGTTTATCGGGTAATTCAAGGCATAGGTGGCGCATTACTGCTACCTGTTGGGCGTTTGGCAATGCTCAAAGTGATTCCTCGGACACAGTTTTTATCGGCTATGAGTCTGATGAGCCTTGCCGGTTTGATGGGCCCCTTAATTGGCCCTACCCTTGGCGGTTGGATGGTGGAAGTCGCAACATGGCATTGGATCTTTTTAATAAACATTCCAATGGGGCTGTTAGGGGTTCTTATTACCTTTAAAGCCATGCCCAATGTGACCGAACCGAGCGTACAACGCTTCGACTTTATGGGTTTTTTCTTATTGGTCGTCGCCATGGTGGGTTTATCGTTAGGCATTGAAAACTTTGCCAGCCCGCATCTGCCGCTATGGTGGAGCCTGCTTTTGGTCGCTGCAGGCATCATCGCCAGTTTGATCTATGCCTTTCATGCACATACCCACGCCAATGCGCTGTTTCGCAGTAAATTATTTCAAAATCGGATCTATGCCATCGGCATTATCGGCAACTTCTTTGCCCGCCTTGGCGGCAATGCCATGCCATTTTTGATTCCCTTAATGCTACAAGTGGCTTTTGGCTTTGAGCCATTTATCACAGGGTTATTGATGATACCGACTGTACTCGGCTCATTGGCATCTAAACCGATTATTCGTCAAATTATTCAACGCTTTGGCTATCGCAAAGTGTTATTGGTAAATACCTTCTTGGTCGGCGCTTGTATTTGCAGTTTTGCACTCTCTACGGCTGAGACCCCCACGTGGTTACGTGCCTTACACTTTTTTATTTTTGGTATTTTAAATTCGCTGCAATTCGTTTCGATGAATACCTTAACCCTCAAAGATTTACCCCAACAAGATGCCAGCAGTGGCAACAGTTTCTTGTCGATGATTATGATGGTGTCGATGAGTATCGGTGTGGCTTTGGCTGGGACTTTAGTCAACGTGTTTACGGCCTATTATGGTGCTGCACAAATCGAAATAGCATTCCATAGCACCTTGATTTTACTCGGCTGTATTAACCTGATTACCGCAGCGATTTTTTGGCAGATTCCTAAACATGTGGATGTCTAAATCCGTGTCATCGGGCAAATCTATGACAGATCAGCCATTAAAGGGTTATGATAAAAGAGATACTTGGATACATTTTCATGCCTAAAAAAGCCAAATCACGTACCACAAAAAGTTCACTCAAAAAATACAGCCCGATTATTGCACTCAGCGCTATCAGCGGCGTCTTGGTGGTGGCAGGACTGGGTTATTTAGCCGTTATGCCGCATCGCCCTGCATCTGCAGAAGAATATCCAGTCAAAGGTTTTGATGTTTCCCATCATCAAAAAGATATTCAATGGTCAAAAATTTCACCTAAAAAATACCAATTCGTTTATCTCAAAGCCACAGAAGGTGGTGATTTTAAAGATCGGAAATTTCAAGATAACTGGCTGCAAGCGCGGGAAAACGGCTTTTTAGTTGGGGCCTATCATTTTTACCGTCTGTGCCGTGATGGCAGGATTCAGGCAGAAAATTTTATTGCTTCCGTGCCAAAAAAAGCCGATGCCCTTCCTCCCGTGATTGATTTGGAATATGACACCAACTGCATTAACACCTACAGCAAAGAGCAGTTACTCAAAGAAATCACTTATATGCATGATCGCTTGCACCGCCATTATGGCAAACAACCGATTTTTTATACCTCGAAGTCTTTTTATAATATTGTTTTAGCTGGCGAGTTTAAACAGACGCCGCTGTGGGTCCGTGAATATAAAGGCCCGCCCGATCTAAAAAACAATCCGAAATGGCTGATTTGGCAACATACCAATCAAGGACAAATTCAAGGCATCTCGACCAGCGTCGATTTAAATGTATTTTCAGGTGATGATAAGGCTTGGACTGATTTTTTAGACAAAAATGGCGTTTCCCCGATCAAACCCCGTTGATTTATTCACCGACTCAGGACAACATCGAACAAAATAATCCATGAAAACTGAGTCGCAGGATGCGTATTTTAAAAATTTTTCTTATTATATTTTCAGTCTTTATGATCCTCGCCATCGGGATATTGGCATATTTGATCCAACCTTCAGGGACCTTGGCAGCGTTTAAAACGTGGCATTATCAACTTCCCACACAAAGCACTACAGATACTCGCTCAGCGGCGCCCTATCACGTCAAATTCTTTGGCGTTTCCACCTTACTTTTTGACGATGGCCAAGAGCAAATTCTCATAGACGGCTTCTTTAGTCGACCTTCACTCAGTCGGACCGTATTTACTCAAATCCAAAGTGATCAGCCTTTATTACATAGCTATATCGACCAATACGACTTAAAACGCACTCGTGCTATTTTCGTGACTCATTCGCATTATGATCATGCGCTCGATATTCCAATGTTGGCCCACCACCCCCCCAAGGCCATGATTGTCGGCTCTAAAAGCACCTTAAATATTGCACGGGCGATGCCAATCGCTGAATCACAATTACACGAAGTTCAAGCATGGCAGCCGATGCAAATCGGTAAATTCACCATTACTGCCATCCCCGCGCAACATACTCCGCCAACGGCCGTTAATGATGATTTGGGGGAAGAAATTTCGCAGCCACTGCAACTCCCTGCACATTTTAGTCAGTTTAAAGAAGGTGGATCATATGACTATCTCATCCAACATGGGCCGCATTACAGTTTAGTCAAAGCCAGTACAGGTGATGTGCCCAAACAGTTGCAAAAACTAAAAGTCGATACCTTATTTTTAGGCATCGCTCAGCTTTCCAAGCAAACGACAGCGTTTCAACAGCAATATTTCAAAGAAACCTTAGCGACTCTTCAACCCAGCACCGTGATTCCAATTCATTGGGATAATTTTTTCAAACCACTGAATCCAGAGCTCGAATTTTTGCCTCGCTTTGCCGATGACACCCCTCAAAGCCTAAATCTATTAATACAGTCAGCAGCAAATCAAAACACCAAGGTGGTTTTACTCAGTCAACCTGTGTCGTTCGAGTTAAAAAATTGAGGAAAGCGCTAGATTGACTGTGCGATACTGACATTCAATTTTTAGGCACTGATCTAACTAGGCATGAGGAAAATCATACATATCGACATGGATGCATTCTTTGCATCAGTAGAGCTGCGGGAACGCCCCGAACTCAAACAGCTTCCTGTTGTTGTGTCTTCACATCACCCTCGTGCGGTCATCTGTGCCGCGTCCTATCCTGCACGTGAATTTGGTTTACGTTCTGCAATGTCGATGGCACAGGCCCGTAAACTCTGCCCACAGGTCGTGGTGATCGAACCTAATTTTGAAAAATATCGTGCTGTTTCGGCGCAAATTCATGCCATTTTTCAACGCTATACGTCTCTGATTGAGCCGCTATCTTTAGACGAAGCTTATTTGGACGTCACAGAAAATTTACAACATATTCCGAGTGCCACTGAAGTCGCTATGCGAATTCAGGCAGAGATTTTACAAAGCACTGGTTTAACTGCCTCCGCAGGTGTCGCGCCCAATAAATTTTTGGCTAAAGTTGCTTCTGATTGGAACAAACCCAATGGCATTTGTATTATCAAACCGTCTCAAGTTTTGCATTTCATCCATGACTTGGCACTGAAAAAAATTCCCGGTGTGGGAAAAGTGACTCAAGAAAAATTAAAAGCCATGCAACTCAATACATTGGGTGATTTACAACAAATTGAAGAAGCCGTTCTGATTCATCATTTCGGTAAATATGGCCGACAACTCTATCTGTATGCACAAGGGATTGATGAACGACCGGTCCAATCTAGCCGCGAGCGTCAACAGATCTCCAAAGAAACCACTTTTGATGATGATCTCACCCTGAGCCAATGTCAGCCCTATTGGCCCAAACTGATTGACCAAGTTTGGTCTAGTTTAGAAAAAAAGCAGTTAAGCGCACGTGGTGTATCGGCCAAATTAAAACTGAAGAATTTCCAAGTGCTACAGCACAGTAAAAGTTTTAAAACGTCACTGAATCATCGTGAAGACCTTGCGCAGGTATTACAGCAATTACTGCATGAAATGCATATTTCTGAGGAAGATCAATTTCGCCTGATTGGCGTAGGGGTCTATCAATTAAGTGCGCAAAACCAAGAAACACAACTTTCGCTGCTCTAAAAACTTCAAGAAGATCGTATTTGCTTAAGATTTAGGCAGAAGAACAAATTTAAAGCAATTTGCTATTCACAAAGCCTAAAATTAGAGTACTCTATCAGCGCACTACATTATCCGTGTATGCGCTGAGATGCTGAAAATCACCTTTACTTTCAGCATGCTGTCCTGTGATTGGCGTGACGATCAAATCCGAATATTACAGGGCAACTCTGTTGTCAATCATGGAATACCCCGCTGTATGCCTTCTGCAAAATCTGCTCCAAATCCTCAAAATATTTCACAAAATCAAGAACAACGTGCGCGTAAAGCCGCATTAAGTAGCTTCATTGGTGCCGTAGTCGATTGGTACGATTTTTTACTTTATGGCATTGTTGCCGCACTCATTTTCAAAGATCAGTTTTTCCCCAGTATTGGCAACAATATGGGAACCTTGGCAGCCTTGGCGACCTTTGGCGTCGGCTTCCTGTTCCGCCCCTTAGGCGGCATTGTGTTTGGACATTTTGGTGACAAGCTGGGTCGGAAAAAAATGTTGGTGCTCACCGTCATCCTGATGGGCATTTCGACGGTCGGCATTGGTTTACTGCCCAATTTTGCGGCCATCGGTTGGTTGGCCCCGATCCTGCTCGTAACACTTCGGGCAATACAAGGTTTTGCCGTCGGTGGTGAATGGGGCGGCGCTGCCCTGATGGCCGTGGAAAATGCCCCGAAAGGCAAAAAAGCCTTTTACAGCAGTGGTGTACAAATTGGCTATGGCGTCGGACTCGTTCTGGCAACAGGCGCTGTGTCGTTGATTATTGCCACTTTGGGTGAAGATGCTTTTGCTGATTGGGCATGGCGAATTCCCTTTATTGCCAGTATTGTCTTGCTGGCTATCGCGATGTGGATTCGACGTGATCAAGACGAATCACAAGAATTCATCGACAATGTGGTCAAAGCTCGACAAACGCCGCAAAAATTACCGATTCTGCAAGCGATTAGCCAACACCCCAAAGCCTTTTTTTACATTATTGCGCTGCGCCTGACCGAGTTACTCACCATGTATTTGGTGACGAACTTTGCACTGAATTATTCCACCGCTCAATTGGGTATGGACAAGCAGTTCTTCCTCAATATCACCTTAATGGTTGGTGCAATTAGCTGCTTCAGCATTCCCCTCTTTGCGTGGCTAGCAGATCGATTTGATCATCGTAAGATGTGTGTGCTGGGTGGCTTAATTGGTGCGCTTTCTGCCTTTCCATTCTTCATGGCCCTTGATGCTCAAAATACTTGGCTGATTATTGTCGGTGCAATTTTCCTTGCCAATATTGCCCATGATATGGTGGTGAGTGTACACCAGCCGATTTTTACCTCCTTGTTTGGTACCGCCTATCGCTACAGTGGCGCAGGTGTCGGCTATCAAGTGGCCAGTATTATCGGTGGTGGCTTTACCCCAATGATTGCAGCAGCTTTGGTGATTTGGGGTGATGGTTCATGGCATTATGTGGCAATTTACCTTGCTGTCGGCTGTTTATTGACGGCCTTAGTTGCAGCTACAATGCCTAAAACTCAAGATTAAGTGACCTTTTTGCTTTCAGGATATTCCGCATGACCATCCAACGCCTGCATGTTTCAAAACGCTTCTCCGAAATCGCTATTTCCGGTCAATTGATCCATTTAGCAGGTCAATTGGCAACAGACCTTGATTTAGACATCAAAGGACAAACACAGCAAACATTTGAGATCATTGATCAATTTCTTGCAGATGCCGGTACAGATAAAAGCCAGATTATGTCAGTGACCATTTATCTGAAAGATATTGAACAGGATTATGCCGCATTCAATGAGGTATGGGATGCGTGGGTGTCAGACATTGAAGCATTACCCAGAACTTGTGTTGAAGCCAAATTATACGACCCGCGTGTACTGGTAGAATTAACCGTCGTAGCCGTTAAGCCTGAATAATCATTAAGCCTAAATAACCATTAAAAAAAAGCATGTCTAAAGACACGCTTTTTTTTGCAAAAGGCTTTGCTCTTTGAATCCCTAAGATCCAATAATTTTGATCTTTTTACGTTCCAAATCTGAATATAAATGATATTTTTTCAAATCATTAACCGGTACAAATGGCGCTTGTACACGCTGCTCATTTAAGAAATCTTCGCGTAATTGAACGTACTCAGGCACATCATCATAACGAATGACACGATAGCCTGCCAAAGCGAGCAAAGCATCTTGATATTGCGACTGCTGCATCCGTTTGAGTACCATTGGATCATCTAAAGCGACGATCGCTAAGATTTGGTGCTGTTCATCGAGGACGACAAAGTCCGCCACCATATTTCGATACTTGTTCCGCGTCCGATAATATTTCGTGGTCAACAGTGCATCAAAAGACACATGCGCAAGGATTGTATGCTTAGGCAAAATTTCTTTTAAACGCGTGTAGGTTAATTGCTCATTAATGTTGAAAATAGCACGTTGTTTCAATGCGCTATCTTGTTGCTTAGAATCACCTTCTAAACTTTTCCAAGCCATTATGAGCACACAGAAGAGTAAAATACTCCCTATTACTATGTATATAGTCATCTCATAATCCTTTATATTTCTTATATTTTTGGTTTTTGACATACTTCTTATGAATACGAAGTATACAACCAGTATTATTTTTTTAATTTCCTATTAAAAAAAATAACTCTAACTTTCACACAATACGTATTTAAACTGACAAAAAGTTGCAAACTTAAAGCGTCAAACATCACATGCCACTTCGTTCAGAGTAATAGCATCCATTGCTATATACAGATACTTTAGATCATTCGCTAAAACGACAGCAAGTGCATTTCCTCTCACTGTCAGACTATTCCGATAAGCTGTCAAATTTTGCTCGTATTTCATTGAGATAACCGACACACATATGGCATTGAGCTTGTAACAGCATATAAAAATGCAAACTTTCTTATGCTGCCGAGCATAACACCCATAAAAAAAGACACCGAAGTGTCTTTTTTTATCTATCCATTTTAAGCGCGTGATTTAGACTTCGATTTTCCTTTGGGTTTCGAACCGCCAAAAGGTTTTTTCGCTTCACCCGTTTCACGCGGCGGCAGACCAGTATGCTGCGTCAAAATTTGACCACGCTCAGGACGCTTCTTGGTATTTGAAGGACGCGATTGAGCAGCCTTCGTCCGATTACCTTGTTCGCCTGTACGTTTTTGTGAATCACCCGCAATGCTTGAGTTCTTTTTACGTGCAGATTGGTATTGGCCCTCAGCACTACCCGCAGGCTGATACGTCGGAATCAAATGCTGTTTTGAGTTCCCGATCAGATCCTGACGCCCCATTTCTTTGAGCGCTTCACGTAGCAATGGCCAGTTGTTTGGATCATGATAACGCAAGAAGGCTTTATGCAAACGGCGGCGTTTTTCACCTTTCACGATATCGACATTTTCGGTATAACGCGCCACTTTAGCCAGCGGGTTTTTACCGGTGTAATACATGGTCGTTGCAGTCGCCATTGGTGATGGATAGAAGGTTTGCACCTGATCGGCACGGAAACCATTCTTCTTCAGCCAAATCGCTAAGTTCATCATGTCATAGTCCGTCGTACCCGGATGCGCTGCAATAAAGTAAGGAATGAGATACTGCTCTTTCCCTGCTTCCTTACTGAAACGATCAAACATTTGTTTGAAACGGTCATAGGTCCCGATCCCCGGTTTCATCATCTTCGATAATGGACCTTTTTCGGTATGTTCAGGCGCAATCTTCAAGTAACCGCCGACGTGATGTGTCACCAATTCTTTGACATATTCTGGGTTTAACACCGCAAGGTCATAGCGTAAACCAGAACCGATCAGAATCTTTTTAATCCCCGGCAATGAACGTGCTTTACGGTATAACTGCGTTAAAGGTGCATGATCGGTATGTAAGTTTTGACATACACCCGGGAATACACACGACGGCTTACGACAGTTCTTTTCAATCTCAGGATCTTTACATGCCAAACGGTACATATTGGCCGTTGGGCCGCCTAAGTCAGAAATGATCCCGGTAAAACCCGGTGCGGTATCACGAATTTTTTCAACTTCACGCAAAATCGATTCTTCAGAACGGTTTTGAATGATACGCCCTTCATGCTCTGTAATTGAGCAGAAGGTACAGCCGCCAAAACAGCCACGCATAATGTTTACAGAGAACTTAATCATGTCAAAGGCAGGAAAACGCGCTTCACCATAAGCTGGATGCGGCAGACGTGCATACGGCAAGTCAAACACATAATCCATTTCTTCTGTAGTCAATGGAATCGGCGGTGCATTCAGCCAAACATCACGTTCACCATGCTTTTGCACCATCGCGCGCGCATTGCCCGGATTAGTTTCCAAATGCAAAATACGGTTGGCATGTGCATACAGCACAGGATCATTCGCCACATCTTCATAGGCAGGTAAACGAATCACCGCCAATTCACGCGGCGGCAATTTATGCTTAATGGCTTTTGATGCAGGCTGCAGCTGCACGATTTGCGTATCGGCGTCTAAGTTATCACCTTCACGAACAATCGGATTTGCTACCGCTTCTTTTTGGAAGCCTTGATATTGCGTAACGCTGTCTTTGCCTTTCTCGATTTCACAGCCTTCAAGGTCTTCAGTCATCACGTACGGGTTAATGATCGGATCGACACGGCCAATCGCATCGACATCATTTGATGCGATTTCAATAAACTTCGCTTTTGAAGCCCGGTTATTTTTATTCACAATAAATGCAGTACCGCGGACATCCGTAATCTCTTGGATTTTTTCACCGCGAGCCAAACGATGCATGATTTCCGTGATTGAACGTTCACCATTACCATACATCAATAGATCGGCTTTCGAGTCCATCAATACTGAACGGCGGACTTTGTCTGACCAATAATCATAATGTGCAATACGGCGCAGCGAGGCTTCAATACCGCCCAATAATACAGGCACATCTGGATAAGCTTCACGCACACGCTGGCAATAGACTGTTGCTGCGCGGTCTGGACGTTTATTCGGCTGATTATCCGGAGAATACGCATCATCTGAACGGATTTTACGGTCAGCTGTATAACGGTTGATCATCGAATCCATGTTGCCGGCTGTCACGCCCCAAGCAATATTTGGTTTACCCAATACACGGAAGGCTTCTACATTGGTCCAGTCTGGCTGAGCAATAATCCCGACACGGAAACCTTGTGCTTCAAGGGTACGGCCGATAATGCCTGAACAGAATGATGGATGATCGATATACGCATCACCGCAAACCAAAATAAAGTCGCAGCTATCCCAACCGAGTTGATCCATTTCTTCGCGTGACATCGGCAAAAATGGCGCAGGGTCAAAACAAGACGCCCAATATTTGTCGTAATCAAACAACGCTTTTGGCGCAGTCTGCATAGTATAAGCAGTAGACATGGCTAGCAATTCTCGGCTGGCAGATGGAATGATCTAAAAAAAGATCAAAGAAGATGAAAGCCGATCATTTTACCATGAATTCCATTCATCATGCTTGATTATAATTTATACAATAGCTACAGAATCATTGAATTGTTTTATATAGACATCAGATGTAATAGTGCTGTAGCACGACTATAAAACAAGATTTAAATAAATCATTTGTAACTTTGCTTTAGTTTAAATCAACCTAGAATGTGCCATGAGTTATCGCATTTTATTCAACATTAAAGCCTGCGCCTGTTGAAATTTGATGTGCATTTCAGGTAAATATTTTTCAATATAAATCTTACGCTTATCTATACTGTCTTGAGTCATCAATGGTTTTACATCAAGCATTTGACGGCGTGTCGTTTCCCGCTGATATTTTTGACAAAAACTCAATGCTGCATTTGGGTCAAAGCCCGCTTTCGACATAAGATCAAGTGCGAGAACATCAGCTTCTAGTTCAAATTTTGAAACTTTAGGCAGAAAAACCGCTTGCCCAGTCACACTACTGGCAGCCGTTGCAAGCGCGCCGATACCCGCAGTCGAAGAAATCATCGCCACCTGACTAGCAAACAGCAAAGAAATCTTTTCACGATGATGATCACGCAATGCATGTGCCATTTCATGCGCCATCACAAATGCCAATTCATCTTCAGTCAGCTTTAAACTCCAATACAAACCCGTGTTAATGACAATTTTCCCACTTGGAAAACCATGTGCATTTAAATCTTTATTGAGATTCCCACTGACTTGCCAATCCCATTGACTCGAACCTTGACGGTAAAACTCCGCATTTTTTTTGAGTTTATTTAAAACCTGATCCAATTTCGGATAAATGATCAAAAGTTGTTTGTCTTTAGACTGATGAATAAATTGTTGATAAGATCTGTCCGCCTGTTTAGTTAATAATTTTTGAGGAACGATAAAAAACTGTTTACGTTCTGCACCAGCTGTCCCTAAATTCGTGGTACTTACACAAGCTGAAATTAAGATAAAAAATAAAGCCATCATTAAAATAGTTATATTTTTCATAATCGCCTTAATTTTAATACCAATAGATTTCTTTCATAAGTCATTTTTCACTCAGCTCTAAGTTATAAATTCCAGCAATTAGATTGAATCTCAATGCTAGTCTTTTGCCTCGATTGCGATATCGCTCAGCAAGAATTTTGAAGGTTTTCAAACTGCCAAATACATGCTCAATTCCAATTCTTCTTTTATTGATTTCCTGATTATAGATTTTTAGTTCGGAATCCAGTTTACAGCGCTTCTTTGCTTTTAATGGCAACAAGCTATTTGGATACACTGTATAAATTCCCTGATAAC
>NZ_VPAO01000051.1:0-24883 GCF_013419235.1 Acinetobacter sp. YH12098 | reverse complement strand
GTCTCAAGAAAAGTATGCCGAGTCGTAAAGCTCAGAAAGTTGTTATTGAACAAAGAAATTTAAATCCTGTGCTTGACTCTTGTAGTTAAAAACAGGACATTTTAAATGGTTTATCGCATAGACATTTTAATTGGTGAATAACAAACCTGAATGCAGCGGTGCCCCATTGGGGGCGCGTTGAGATAAGCCTCTTTTAGATAACTTTAGCAACTCGATAGACAGTTGCAACTCCACAATTCACTGCTTTGGCAATTTCTTCCTTAGTCATATTGCCAACTACTAGCAATTCTTTTATTCGTTTATGTTTAGCCTCATTTGCCTTCTTGCCTGTTGGTTTGTAACCCGAACGTGCCAGGCCCTGCTTAATACGTTCTATACGTTTCTCATTGTCTAGGCGGGCCATTGTTGCCAGAAGATCAATCAACATATTGTTGATGAGTTCCAAGATTGAATGAGTAATGCTGTCACTGGTTTGAATCATTTGGTAGGTAGTAGGAAGATCTGCTACGACTAAACGAAGTCCCTTCTCCTGGATCCTGCGCTTCAGCTCTTGAAAATCTCGTTGGGTTAGGCGTGATAAGCGGTCAATACTTTCAACTAACAATGTGTCACCTTGATTTGCTTCTGACAGTAGCTTATTCAATTCAGGTCGGTCTAACTTCGTACCACTATAGTTTTCCACGTACACAATGGTTTCACCCAAATTCAAGTTTTGGTTTAGATCCTGAAGAATCTGCAAAGCCCTTTCTGCATCTTGATCTTTAGTTGAAGCTCGTAGATAAATACGTGTATTCATTTCTATCATTTAATCTTAATTCTATTAGATTAATGATAATACTATCATTTAATTATTGCATTAAGTCTAATGATAGATATTGTATGCGATTTGGCTCGCTATCATTCAGGTATAGTCTTTTGATAAAAAAAGCATGACTGGAAGCCATGCCTTGGGAATTCGTATAACGTGTATTATGTTAATTTTAGGGAAATTTAAGAATCTCTATGCAATGGTTTATTCAATATTCTTTGATTTCTTATCTTTTAGGTTAATCAGAAATAGCCAATAACATAAGCCAGGAAATAGAGCCATAAAGATAGTCCATGTATCTGTATACATCTTCCACCACTCTTTCGAAATTTCTCCTGTGTGACTCCATCCAAAAAGAATAAAAAATGGAGTAGCAATAATTATAGAGGCAATACAGATAGTTAATAAATTAAGACTGTTATAACGATTTAAAAGAATTGAGAATATGAAGCTGAAAGGTACAGTCAAAATACAATAAGCCAAGTAGACAAGACCGTGCCCTACAAGAACCACTAAAATCGAGTATAGGCTGTATTCCTGATTCATTACGATAAACAGGACTGCTGTGAAAAAAAGTAGTGGTAAAGGAGAAAGTAAGAGAGCTTTTACTATTTTTTCATTTGAATATTTCACTAATTTAATTCTCTTATCTACTCAATAAATAATAATACTATAACGATTTTATTGGAGGTTTTTTGATTCTATTTAACATAATGGTGGTTATACGCAATACACTTGTATATTAATATAAATATCAGATACTTAATAAAACAAGAAAAATCCAAAAATGCCCAAAAAACCGATTTTGAAACAAATCGGCTTTTTTATGAGCAGTTTTGATAGTTCTTGCCAATAAATTTGTTTAAAAAGTAGTCGATTTTGAGATTTTTTAAATTTTATCAATGCGTGAATGTTCAAAATTATCCCCATTTCTTGTGGATAAAACTTAGGCTGTTTTGTACGCTTTAGCTTACGTAAATTCCGGTCCTTTGCGGCTATTCGGAATAGTAGAATTTTCATATGATTAATTGGTCAGGAACAGGAAGTTCCTTAGAATTACAAAGAATGAGCACCAGGATGGGGCCAGATACGACAAGCACTAAGCCAGCACAGACCTAAAGTTCCAATAAAAAACCTCGGCAGGATGCCGGGGTTTTTTATTGTCTGCATTTAAGGTCTAATCAGTCTTAGCCAATTCATTTTGGTTGATAAGTTTAATCAGCGCATTTTGAACAAACTCATCAAGTTCAATCCCTTTTTCTTTTATGATGGTTTCTATCTTTGCTAGCGTTTCACTTTCTAATTCGAACTCGATTTCTGCTGATGTTTCCATGAGTAAATCATAGTTATTTTCGACTATCTTTTTAAAGGTTTCTTCTAGATCTTTTGTTGATGGAATATTGAAAGATAAGCGTAATGAGCTATTGATAATTTCAATATGGGTATACCCTAAATATTCAGTACTTTTTCCCACAAATCCTAAGTGCTTCATAAAAAACCTTAAATAAATATAGTAGAGAGCTGTCTAAATTAAGCCAGACTCTCTTTTACAAATTTTGGATCAACAATAAATAATCGAATAAGGGATGTTGCTGCTCCTGATGGTCTTCTCGCACCTTGTTCCCATGATTCAAGAGTACGTCTTGATACGCCAAGAATCTTAGCAAACTGATCTTGTGTTAGTTGAGCCTTTCTACGAGCTAACGCTACATCTGTCTCAGTGATTACGGTTCTTTTCGCTGCATTACTAGTAAGCATATCGTCGATGCCTTGTAATATTTCAGCTTCAATATCCCTAGTTGCTTCAAAAGCCTCAAGTTCTTTTTCAGTCATTAAACGAGTCATTTAGTTTCTCCACTAATGCTTGAAGAGTCTTCTTACTAAGCTGTACAGTTTGCTTTTTACTGTACAAGGTTAATAACCAAATCTCTCCATTTGCTAAACGATTAAAGTAGATGACTCTGACACCACCACTTTTACCTCTACCACCGCTAGTCCATCTAATCTTACGAATACCACCTGCATTAGGCTCTACATCTCCTGCTTCAGGATTTAATGCTAAGAATGTTTTGAATTCCTCATATTCTTCCTGAGTCCAATAAACAAGACAGTATTTAGTAAATAATGGAGTCTCACATATTGTATACATTGATTGCATTCATACTACCTTGTAGTAGTTTATTTTATACTACTTTGTGGTATTTTTAAATGATAATTCTTAGTTCACAGGATTAAAGACGATGTACTATTTTGCAGAGGATCCCTTCTAGGTAATGTTACCTAGGAGGAACAATGAAAAAACTGAAACATCAGTACAGGCAATCAATACAGAGTACTCACCATGACTACTTTTGGGAAATCTATCCCAATGTCAGAAGCTCTGTATTTAAAAATTTAGCACTCTGAACCGTACCGGGTTTGTCGGAGACTTTTTATTTAAGTTAGGCCACCTGACCTAACGGATTAATCTTATCATAGTAGATTGCTTCAAACTCAAAAGGTGATACATAACCCAGTGCACTATGTACACGTTCTTTATTGAACCAATCTACCCAGTTTAGTGTCGCAAGTTGTACATCTGCTAAACCTTGCCAATCTGCTTTTAAATATTCAATCACCTCTGTTTTGTATAAGCCATTCACCGTTTCAGCCAAAGCATTATCGTATGAATCACCAGTCGTACCGACTGATGCTCGTAAATTTGCTGCTTCTAAACGATTGGTATAACGAATGGAAAGATATTGCACACCTCTGTCGGAATGATGAATCACATTCTTTGGCATGCATCGGTCATGCAATGCTTGCTCCAATGCATCGAGCACCATGTCTGTATTCATACGTGTTGATACTTTCCATCCAACAATTGCTCGTGAGAACACATCAATAATAAAGGCGGTATAGACCCAACCTGAATTGGTTTGAATATACGGGTGAGTTTTAGCTAGTCATAATTCATAAAAAATATCGATTGTGTACTGTACTGTAATGTACTAAAATACGATACAGTACAGTACACAATAGGAAGTAAACCCATGGCAATCACTAAATCAGATGTGGCAAAAGCCATCGAATCCCTTGCAGCACAAGGCTCAAACCCAACTAACGATAATATCCTTGCGGTTCTTGGTAGCGGCTCAAAGACCACTATCAACAAATACCGCAAAGAGATCCTTGAAGAGCAACTGGCGGCAGCCGTTACTACGGCAAAAACTCTGAAAGATGCGGAACTTGTTACCGTGTCACAAGTCATTGCAACCCTATTGCAAGAACGGATTGATGCAGTACAAGGCGGATATGCGGAAACAGTGCAACAACTGGAAAAGCAGCTTGCAGATACCACAGAAAAACTGGAACAGGTGCAAATCAAACTTGATGAACAGGTCAAACAAACTGATGACACCACCGACAAGCTGAAAGTCGCTCTTGCTAGTACAGATAAGGCAAAAGAAGACTACAACGCCTTGCAAGCCAAATATGAACAGCTACTCGAAAAATCAGGCTCGATCAAATATGTGGAATCACAACTCACTAATGCAAATGCACGGATAGCTGAATTAGAAAAACAGATTACAATGTAAAAAGACAAGTAACTGACGATGAAGGCTGGTAATCCCCCCTAAAAATAATAGGATCTAAAAGTAGAATTTTCTCTTAAGATACGAGCAGGAGATTCTGCATGAAAACATCTAAATTTACTGACAGTCAGATCATGTCCATCTTGAAACAGGCAGAATCTGGCACACCTGTAGCGACCCTTTGCCGTGAACACGGCATGAGTAATGCTACCTTTTATAAATGGCGTGCCAAATATGGTGGTATGGATACATCATTAATGGCTCGACTGAAAGAGCTAGAAGCCGAAAATACCAGACTTAAAAAGATGTATGCGGAAGAGCGATTAAAGGCCGAAATCATCCAGGAAGCGATGGCAATGAGCAGCACTGCTGCGCAAGGGTAAAGCCATCTTGCCGGCGTAAGATGGCACAACAGGCAGTTGCCCAGCATGCCATTAGTATTCGTTTGGCTTGTAAAGCATTTGGCATTAGTGAAACCTGCTACCGCTATCAAGCCAAACTCAGCGATGACAATGCACTCATTGCTGAACAGCTCATTGAACTCACTGAGGAAAATTCCGATTGGGGCTTTGGTTTGTGCTTCTCGTATTTACGGCATGTTGAGAGTTGCTGCTGGAATCACAAGCGGGTTTACCGCATTTACTGTGAGTTGGCACTGAATCTGCGTATTAAACCGAGAAGAAGACTAAAACGGCATGCGCCTGAACCATTGAAAGAACCAATCCGAGAAAATCAGGTTTGGTCATTAGATTTTATGCATGATCAGCTTTCCGATGGTCGCAAGTTTCGATTATTGAATGTGATTGATGATTACCGCCGCGAAGGCCTAGCCATTGACGCAGGGTTCTCATTGCCCACAATCAGGGTTATTCGTACGTTGAATCAATTGCTGGAGTGGAGAGAAAAACCGTTAGTGATCCGATGCGATAATGGTCCCGAATTTATCAGTCACGAATTTGTGCGCTGGGCTACTGAGCACGGTATTCGTATTGAATATATTCAACCGGGTAAGCCACAGCAGAATGCGTATATTGAACGCTATAATCGGACTATACGTTATAGTTGGCTGAGCAAGCATTTATTTGATACTTTGGATGAAGTACAAGATTATGCAACAAACTGGTTGTGGCATTACAACCATGAAAGACCACATCAAGCTAACAAAGGAAAGCCACCTCTAATGGCTGCTTAACCTCTACTTTTAACTTCGGTTATTTATGGGAGGATTACCGATCACCTGAAATATTTAATACAGACAAAGGCAGTCAGTTCACGAGTGATGCATTTATTGATGTATTGAAATCAAATGGCATTCAAATCAGTATGGATGGTAAACTTGCGCAGTATACTGCTCATAGATTGATAATGTGATGGTTGAACGATTATGGCGGAGCGTTAAATATGAAGAGGTGTATCTCAAAGCTTATAGCAGTGTCACAGATGCAAAAAAGCAATTGAGTGCATATTTCAAGTTTTATAATTTGAAACGACCTCATTCGAGTCTAGACAAAATGACACCCAATGAGTTTTACTATGATCAGCTACCCCAACAAAACAAGGTGGCTTAACTAGAGCGGAATATCACTTATAGAAGTTGTTCAAATTTCCGGATCCATCTCTTTATTTACCGTTTGGACGTGAAGAAGCGAATCTGTTCTTTAACGTGATTGCCAAGCGTTATGAAAAAGGCAGTACGATATTGACGAGTAACTTACCCTTTAGCCAGTGGTCCAAATCCTTTGCAGATGATGTCACGTTGACCGCTGCGATGTTAGATCGGTTATTGCATCACTGTCATGTGGTACAAATATCGGGTGAGAGTTATCGTTTGAAGGATAAAAAAAGAATTGGGATTCAGCCCCAGGTTGAAATTTAATACGAGATCAAAGGGGTCAATTTTACTTTGCCATTTGTAAGGTGAAAGGGGTCAATTTTAGAATGCCGTTGACAACTTAAATAAAAAGTCTCCGACAAACCTGGTACGGTTCAGTCTGGTGAATTCCAGCA
Source organism: Acinetobacter sp. YH12098 (assembly GCF_013419235.1). NCBI lineage: Bacteria > Pseudomonadati > Pseudomonadota > Gammaproteobacteria > Moraxellales > Moraxellaceae > Acinetobacter > Acinetobacter sp. YH12098. Next base: position 18,493 of record NZ_VPAO01000051.1, on the reverse strand, counting down.
GTTGTTCATGGGTCAGTTGGCTTAAGTCAGGCAGCGTATTCATGACCGCAGTATGCCTGAGGTCATGAGAAGAATGAAATAGAACGTTTGGAGGATGGCAGAATGGTCGAGCTTGGTTTAGAGCATATTCACCACTTGCTGCAATCCAATTCTCTGCCAGGGCAAACCTTGGATCAGTGCCTGTAACTGTTCCGGGCTGAGGGCCACGGTTTCACCTTGGTGAACTTGAGCCCAGTGAAATTTGCCCTGTTCCAGCCGCCGGGCACACAGCCAGATGCCCAATCCATCATGTACCAACACTTTCATGCGATGGCCACGTTTATTACAGAACAGGTAAGCACAATGCGGTTTGATGTAGCCAAAGGCTCTCACCACCTGAGCCATGGTCGTATCCATACCTGCACGCATGTCCATGGGCTGAGTAGACAACCAGATTTCATCAATGCGGATCATGTTGCAAGTGCCTTGAGTAATTCTGCCAAGACAGGTATTTCTGATGTCTGCCATTTTAGCTGAATATCATTATTCGTATGAGGCACGGTGATACACAACGTGATCCTCTCATCAATAGGTTGGCTGATTGCAGCAGTGTAAGGCAAAGCAATAAATGCTGGATTCACATGAGTAGGATCCTGCACGGCACCATCATGATGGCTGAAGATCCTGATCCAACGACTGACAAGGTTGGCATTAATACTATGTTGCAGTGCGACCGAAGCGATCGAGGTATTAGGATTTTTACAGGCATTGACAATACTGAGTTTGAATTCTTTGCTGTATGTTCTGCGTTTTTTAGCAACAGGAGGTGTTGCTGAATATATATCCATGTTCATGGATTAAGTCCCCACTTGTTTTTAGGTGGGAACTAAATTAAGGCTTATAGGATCGCTTGGTAAGGCTGTGTTAGCCGGATGCTTACCACTTACTACTCACTTGCCTTGTACCATTTTATGGCATTAAATGGCCTTAACAAGATTGAGAGGTGTTAAATGTCTAAGCTAATAAAAAAGAGAGTTCAATATTCTGTGGATGAGGCTATTTCTGAATCAGCAGAGTACATTATTAAAAAAGTTGGGCTAACCCCTGCATCTGTTTTTAGTATGGTCATGGCTGAAATAGCCAAAACAGGTCGAATCCCTGTAAGCAATCAAATAAGTGATGATGATTTTAATACAGCACAGCTCATAGCTCTTAGCCATAATATCCCAAGTGTAAAAGTATCTAATACAAAATCTGCTCAAGCATTTTTAAACGATGATGGTGGGTACTAATGGCACAGGATTTGTATTGGGCTTATGTTGGTTTGACAGATATAGTAGATGGCAAAACTCGCCCTGTTTTATATATTCGACAAACAAAAAAAGACTACATCGTATTCCGTTTAAGTAGTCAATATGACAATAAATCTGATTTTATTAAACGTAAATATATTGAAATTATAGATTGGGAATCGGTTGGACTAAGTAAAAAATCATGGATTGATACCGTACAGACATATCAGTTGCCAATTGATAAAACAAAATTAACTTACATTGGTAAACTTTCTAAAAATGACTATGAGCGATTAATTAATCATCTTAAAGAACAATAACTGTTTGTCCAATTAGCCGAATAATATCTGTCCAAGTTAGCACAAAATTTAATGATCATTAAATAAGAATTTGCACTTGGATCGCAGAATCCATAAATTGGCTGCAATCATCCAGGAACGTAGTGTTTCCACTGAAATATCGAATCCATGAATGGTAGTGAGCTTTTCATGAGCCAAGGTAGATCCAAATCCCAGCAGATGTTCAGAAATAATGGAAAGACATTTTGATTTTAATAAATCATCATGGCGACGATGGCCAGGTTGACCACGACTGGCATGCGCCATACCTGAAACACCATCTTGATTGAGCTTCTATAATAACCAGGTAATTTGACGGGTTGAAAGATTAAGGATTTCAGCAGCACGGACTTGGGTAATACGATGATCTCGAACGTCTTGCAGAACAGCAAGACGTTGAATTTCTTTGTCAGACATAGTGATCAGCATCTATATTTCATATCCAGTCCATGATGTTTAAGCCATCATAAACTAGACATTTTTATTGGTGAGAATATAGACATTTTGAATGGGTTCTAACATGCCAATTGCGTATAATATAGCTGTGATTATGTTATTTGCACTCTACATTGATAAAAAAATATCCCTGCTGAATACTCTCCAGTAGGGATTTTTTTATGTCAATGTTGCGATAATCTTTAGATGCACAAGAGGGCATTTAACATCAATCTGTATTATACGAAATTAGTCTTTACCTAATACTTCCTCTCGATATTTCAAAACGTCATTTGCCGTAATGTCCTTAAGGTGTTTACGGATCAGAGCATGAAGCACATCACTTTCCTTAATTCTTAGTTTTTTTTCTATCATGATGTCTAGAGTTTTCTTCTCTAGCATTTCATTTTCTTCATCTCTTAGTCTCTGTGTCTGCGCCATTTTTCTACCTACAAAGTTATTTGTGATAAATAATAATAGAATTTATTGAAATGTTATTTGTGATGTTGTATAAATTGCACTAAATGTGATTTGTGATAAATAACATGACTAAAGAAGAAGCATTCGATTTTGTAGCTAAGACAATTTTTGACAGGGCATGTCAGCTTGTTGTTGGCGGTAATCCTGCTTACGAATCTGAAAAGGTTCTTTTTCACATTGAAATGGTCATGACAGAGTGGGGCTATCGCTCTCCAAAAGTTTCTGAGTATTGCGACTTAATCAAACAAGAAAATGACTTAATGCGTGAAATGGGGATTGAAGAATGAGTATTTTACAAAAAAGCCAAGATGCTATTTCTGTTCTTGAAGCTGAATCTCAAATTTTGATGCATGAAATAGCTCCTCATGATTGGGCTGTCTTATGGGCTTTTGTTGAAGAACTTAAATCCTATTTTGCTGAACTCGAAGCGGAGTATTCAGAAGAATGAATCAAGATAATCCTGTTTGGTCTATCAACCAGTCGCTTTACGGTGAGACTTTCGAAAAATCAAAAACACCGAGTTTACAGTGGGGGTTGGTTGAAAATACCCCCATTAATAAGATGGGGGTAACGGTATCGAATTCATGCACTCCACCTACGGATTTAGATTTACCGTTTCCTTCTGAATTCCCAACGCTCTACACGCATTTAGTTAAAACAACGGCTGGCGTTAAAGAAGTTCCAACACGACTACCTGCTGATAATGAAATTGCCATCGTGGATTGGGTCAACTTCACTATTGGGATTGAAACACTAGGTTCTGCATTCTTTGAGCCTATGACACCTGAAAACATGGATTCAGTTTGTCTTTCTGCTATTACCCAACTAGATGAACATTTAGAACATATTTTCGGCTTTTCAACGACTGCTAAAAATAATTCAGGTCGTAACTTTTACAAGCAATCTTATGTACTTGGCCGTGATATGGGGCTTGTCTGCATTGGTGGACAACGAAATACAATCCTTGTGATGCTTTCAGGTAAAGGCTGTTCATTTGCCAATGAAGGTTGGGAACGTCGTTTATATACATTCCTCACCAATATTGCCAAACGTGCAAAATTAACCCGTATTGACTTAGCTCACGATGATTTTGACGGAACAAAAATCAATGTTGATTGGGCTGAACAACAAGATACCAATTCAGAAAAGGGCACTGGCTTCCAAAATGGCTCAAGAAAGCCAAACGTCGAACATAAAGGCAACTGGAAACGTCCTAACGGTCGAGGTCGTACTCTAAATATTGGTAGCCGTGAATCAGGTATGTATGTCCGAGTTTATGAAAAAGGACGTGCAGAGGGTGATCCTGAAGATAATTGGCAACGTGCAGAGGTCGAATTTAAAGCTTGTGACCGTATTTTGCCTTTCGACATGCTATTAGCACCTTCTGAATATTTTATGGGTTCATACCCATGTTTTGCAGAACTAAAAAATGACTTACAGCCTGCAAAAATAGAATCACTTAAAAAGAATGCAAGTATTTCCGTGAAAGCTGCACTGGAGACTATTAAGCACCAGTACGGCAAATATATAAATATGTTTAAAGAAGTTTTCCAACCCGAGGAATTAATCAATTTAATTTCTCATCCAGATAAATACGCATATCCAAAACGTTTGGATCATGTACGGCTTACCGCAATGAGGATGTAAACAATGACACAACAAACAAAAGTAACTTTAGTTGGTGCAAAAGCAACGGATTGGAAGTCAGAGGACGGCCGTCATTACGACTATGTAAACCTTTATGGAATTATCCCTTTGGACGTTTCCCAAGGTAATGCAGTTGGTCAAGGCGTTGTTGAATTCAAGTGGCAAGATTCACGAAATCTTGTTCGTTTAACAGGTTTGAAATTTCCTGTTGAAGTTATTCTCGAGTTGGACATGGTTTCTACTGGTAAAGCAATGAAGCAAGTATTAACTAACGTTATTTTGCCGACTGAGAACAAGTAATGAATATTCGATTTGTTCATCAGATCGACACGGTTGAATGTCCACGCTGCTATTCAATCATGCATAAAAATAATCTTTCTTCGCATCTCGTTCGATGCAAGGGGTAACAAATGACGACTTATGTTTGTGTGGAACTTGTAGAAAACACATGCACAACATGGGTTGTTCAAAATTCGGGGTTACTTCCTGAATTATCAACCGCCAATGCGTATTTGATCTGTGCAGCAATATTTGGGGTTTTATCTATTGCTTGGGGATTTAAGCAAATTGGCAAATTACTTAAATGACTGGAGAAATGTCATGAAAAACGTTGAAAACAAAAAGCTTAGCCTAGCTCAAAAGGCAGTTGTTGTATCTGTAGTACTTGCGCCTGTTTTAACAATGGCTGCTGAAGGCGATGGGGCTGTAACTGTGGATGCTTCGGCTATTTCTGCATTGCAGGGACCGGTTGCGGTCGTTGGTGGTGCGATTTTAGCAATTTTGATTGCGATTAAAGGTTGGAAGTTGGTTCGTCGAGCACTTTAATCTAAACCAAAAAAAAGGACTCGGCTGCCGACCTACGGATCGGACATGCCGAGTCCTTTTTTATAGGGGGAATTATGGGATGGTTAATAGTATTCGTGTTTTGTTTTGCGCTCTGGCTTGTTTTTTCAGCATAACCGTTTATGCAAATGATCCAATTCGTGATAATTGGGATAAACATTTAAAAAATCAAGAAGCTTATCAGATGCATACTCAACGTGCTGCCGCTGAAGTACGTGCTTCTATTAGCATGACACCTGAAAAAAGAGCTAATGTTAAGCAGATGCTTGATAGACAAGGGATTCTTGAAGATGGTTCAAAAGTCAAAATTGGTGCATCCGTTACACGTCCAGTTGACACTGCGAAAGTCGCTTCAACGCTTGCTGATCGTTTTAAAAATGCAGGGAAATACGCAAAAAATCTAGGTAAAGCATCGTTGCCCGCTTTTGTTGGTACAGCGGCGTTTCATGGTTTGATGGAGGGTGTTGATTATGTGATGGACCCTGAAAACAATACGATTCAAAAACCTAACCCTGAGTATGAAACCGAGACAACAGTACAGCCCTGGCATCAATATAGATTTTATGTAACAAGAACACAGCAGTATGTTGCAAGTATTGCTGCACTTCAAAAAATAACTGACGAAAGCTATTACCAATCAACTTGGACTAATTGTGCTTTATCTTCAGGTAATATGGTTAAATGCGATGTAAAGAATGACGTATCCGGCGCTACCAGTAATTTAAATGCAGGTTATCGTGATGCTAATCCTGCTTATAATCCGAATGCTGTTAATCCAATTAATCCTACTCTTCCTGCTTCCGATCAAGATATCGTTAATGCATTAAAAAACGCGCTTGAATCAAATAATGCTGCACTTTCTGCTGCTATTGCAGAAGCCATGAAAGCTGCTTACACGCAAGATAATTCAGAAGGCCAGCCCAAAACGACTAATCCGCTTATTGCTGAGATTCAGGACGATATGCAAAGTGCTGTTGATGGTGCTCTAGATAACCCTACTACTTCGGGCGGTACTGCTGAGCGTCCTTCTGGTCACTACAAAATAACGGATGGTGAAAAAACTATTGAAGGTTATGTAACGCCATCGGATACATCTGGACAAACAAATACAGATACGGAAAGTAATACTGTAACTGATCCGATAACAGGCAATCAAACCACGACTGGAACAAGTACAGGTTCTATCCAATTCCCTGCTTTTTGCGATTGGGCAGGTATTGTTTGTGAATGGATTGGATGGACCAAAGAAGAACCTGAAGAACCACAAATAGAACCACCAGTGATTGAGCAGATTGATATTCCATTTGTTCCGTTTTCAATTACCCAATTTAATGCTACTTGTCCGCCTGATCAGCAGCTTTCACTAGATTTAATGGGCACCAATCAATCCTTTGTTTTGCCTATGACACCTTTTTGCGATTTCTTTAGCTCTATTAAGCCATTTGTTATTGCTTTAGCTTCCTTCTTTGCCGTCAAGCTAATTGGCAACGGTGCATTTAATTCGGGGAATTAGTATGGGAAAGCTTCTTTTTAGGGTTGTTGAATGGGGCGTTTCATCTGGTCTTGCTAAATTTCTTAAGGGTATGGGTTTATCGCTTATTACTTTTGCGGCATTAAATGAATTATTGCAAAGAGCATTGGCTCAAGCTTCAACTAATTTTGGAACAATTACAGGCTTAGGTGCGAATGCGCTTGGTCTCGCAGGTGTTGATACTGCTTTGGCAATTATGGCAGGGGCAATCGTCACACATGTTTATTTAAAATCTCAAGCGATGCGTTTTGTGGGGACACCTAAATGAGTATGATTTTAATTACAGGCACACCAGGTTCGGGCAAATCCCTTTTTGCTGTTAGTAAAATTTTAGAATTACAAAAACAGTATCCTGAACGTCCGATCTATGCTGACATCGAGGGCTTGCAGATTGATGGTGTAGAGCGCAGTCCAGATGATTGGCGTGAAACGCCTGACAACTCGATTATCTTTTATGATGAAGCACAGCAGCATGAACGCTTTAGATCAGGAACAAGTGCAAATAAAGATGAAATAGTTCAGAAACTTCAAGTGCATCGTCATACTGGACATGATATTTATTTCATTACTCAAAGTCCTCGTTTTTTAAATGCATTTGTTCTTGATTTGATTGGTGAACATTACCATTTGCATCGGCCTTATGGTGCAAAATTGGCTTCGGTTTACTACTGGAGAGGTGCACAGAAACAGCCGAATTCTGAAGCTGCAAAAGAACGTTCAGAAAACAACTTCCAATTTGTATACCCAAAAGACGTATTTAAGTTGTATAAATCTGCAACGGCCCATCATGTTAAATTTAAGATACCGACCAAGATTTTAGGCACTTTTTTAGCTGCATTATTTGTTGGTGCAATGGTGTTGTATTTGGTTTTTAAACCTGAAACGCAATCTTTTTTCACAGGTAAGCCTGTTCAGGAAAATCAAGGCATTCAGGCAGATTTAGAAAAGAATAAGGCACAGCAATTAACTGAAATTGATAAGAAAGTCTTGCTATGTCAGGAACAGTTCAAATGGACTAAAGAACAATGTAAAAGTCATTTTGATAAAGACTATAAAGGTGACTATGATGCAAAAATGCAATCTAAGACTGATAACACTATTGCAGCAGTTACAGCAAGCTATAACATCAATAATCCCTATGACTATTCATACAATGAGCCTCCAGTACCAACTGTGCATCGTATATTTTCAGGTTGTATGCTTTCAAGAAATGGCAGATTAGTTGCTTATGATCAACAGGGTTCAATTATTCATGATGCTGACGTTCAGTTATGTAAACGTACAATGAGCGGCGATCGACCATTCAATCCTTATAAACAGCCTGAGCAGCCTTCACCATATCAATTTGCATCATATTCTAATCCTGAAGAACAAAAAACGATTGAAAATCCACAAGTTAAAATTGATACTGTGCCATTCGGTGAACCTAAATCCAAGTATATGGATTCTGCTAATAGGTATTAATTATGAGCAATCAGGTAGAAGTACTTACTTTGATTAATTTGAAAAATTGTTTAGAAAAATTAGAGATCATTTATGCTTATGAAACAGATGATATTAAGCGTGATGTAATCTTTAAAGTCATTACGGATTTATCTTCTGAGATAAGAACTTTAACTGATTTATCTGGACATTTTAAAGATGTTTAAGGAACTCGATTTTTTATCTTAACTAGCGAAGTCTGTTAAGTTAAAAAATGAGTATTTAAGGCATTCCACTGGAGAAAACAATGCTTGACTCATATATGAATTTTAAATTGCGATATAAGATTTTACTTGTATTGGTTTTAGTCCCAGTGTCATTAATCATGTTTAACGTACGTTTATAGTTCTTAGACTGATTTCGTATAATATAGCTGTGATTATGTTATTTGCACTCTACATTGATAAAAAAATATCCCTGCTGAATACTCTCCAGTAGGGATTTTTTTATGTCAATGTTGCGATAATCTTTAGATGCACAAGAGGGCATTTAACATCAATCTGTATTATACGAAATTAGTCTTTACCTAATACTTCCTCTCGATATTTCAAAACGTCATTTGCCGTAATGTCCTTAAGGTGTTTACGGATCAGAGCATGAAGCACATCACTTTCCTTAATTCTTAGTTTTTTTTCTATCATGATGTCTAGAGTTTTCTTCTCTAGCATTTCATTTTCTTCATCTCTTAGTCTCTGTGTCTGCGCCATTTTTCTACCTACAAAGTTATTTGTGATAAATAATAATAGAATTTATTGAAATGTTATTTGTGATGTTGTATAAATTGCACTAAATGTGATTTGTGATAAATAACATGACTAAAGAAGAAGCATTCGATTTTGTAGCTAAGACAATTTTTGACAGGGCATGTCAGCTTGTTGTTGGCGGTAATCCTGCTTACGAATCTGAAAAGGTTCTTTTTCACATTGAAATGGTCATGACAGAGTGGGGCTATCGCTCTCCAAAAGTTTCTGAGTATTGCGACTTAATCAAACAAGAAAATGACTTAATGCGTGAAATGGGGATTGAAGAATGAGTATTTTACAAAAAAGCCAAGATGCTATTTCTGTTCTTGAAGCTGAATCTCAAATTTTGATGCATGAAATAGCTCCTCATGATTGGGCTGTCTTATGGGCTTTTGTTGAAGAACTTAAATCCTATTTTGCTGAACTCGAAGCGGAGTATTCAGAAGAATGAATCAAGATAATCCTGTTTGGTCTATCAACCAGTCGCTTTACGGTGAGACTTTCGAAAAATCAAAAACACCGAGTTTACAGTGGGGGTTGGTTGAAAATACCCCCATTAATAAGATGGGGGTAACGGTATCGAATTCATGCACTCCACCTACGGATTTAGATTTACCGTTTCCTTCTGAATTCCCAACGCTCTACACGCATTTAGTTAAAACAACGGCTGGCGTTAAAGAAGTTCCAACACGACTACCTGCTGATAATGAAATTGCCATCGTGGATTGGGTCAACTTCACTATTGGGATTGAAACACTAGGTTCTGCATTCTTTGAGCCTATGACACCTGAAAACATGGATTCAGTTTGTCTTTCTGCTATTACCCAACTAGATGAACATTTAGAACATATTTTCGGCTTTTCAACGACTGCTAAAAATAATTCAGGTCGTAACTTTTACAAGCAATCTTATGTACTTGGCCGTGATATGGGGCTTGTCTGCATTGGTGGACAACGAAATACAATCCTTGTGATGCTTTCAGGTAAAGGCTGTTCATTTGCCAATGAAGGTTGGGAACGTCGTTTATATACATTCCTCACCAATATTGCCAAACGTGCAAAATTAACCCGTATTGACTTAGCTCACGATGATTTTGACGGAACAAAAATCAATGTTGATTGGGCTGAACAACAAGATACCAATTCAGAAAAGGGCACTGGCTTCCAAAATGGCTCAAGAAAGCCAAACGTCGAACATAAAGGCAACTGGAAACGTCCTAACGGTCGAGGTCGTACTCTAAATATTGGTAGCCGTGAATCAGGTATGTATGTCCGAGTTTATGAAAAAGGACGTGCAGAGGGTGATCCTGAAGATAATTGGCAACGTGCAGAGGTCGAATTTAAAGCTTGTGACCGTATTTTGCCTTTCGACATGCTATTAGCACCTTCTGAATATTTTATGGGTTCATACCCATGTTTTGCAGAACTAAAAAATGACTTACAGCCTGCAAAAATAGAATCACTTAAAAAGAATGCAAGTATTTCCGTGAAAGCTGCACTGGAGACTATTAAGCACCAGTACGGCAAATATATAAATATGTTTAAAGAAGTTTTCCAACCCGAGGAATTAATCAATTTAATTTCTCATCCAGATAAATACGCATATCCAAAACGTTTGGATCATGTACGGCTTACCGCAATGAGGATGTAAACAATGACACAACAAACAAAAGTAACTTTAGTTGGTGCAAAAGCAACGGATTGGAAGTCAGAGGACGGCCGTCATTACGACTATGTAAACCTTTATGGAATTATCCCTTTGGACGTTTCCCAAGGTAATGCAGTTGGTCAAGGCGTTGTTGAATTCAAGTGGCAAGATTCACGAAATCTTGTTCGTTTAACAGGTTTGAAATTTCCTGTTGAAGTTATTCTCGAGTTGGACATGGTTTCTACTGGTAAAGCAATGAAGCAAGTATTAACTAACGTTATTTTGCCGACTGAGAACAAGTAATGAATATTCGATTTGTTCATCAGATCGACACGGTTGAATGTCCACGCTGCTATTCAATCATGCATAAAAATAATCTTTCTTCGCATCTCGTTCGATGCAAGGGGTAACAAATGACGACTTATGTTTGTGTGGAACTTGTAGAAAACACATGCACAACATGGGTTGTTCAAAATTCGGGGTTACTTCCTGAATTATCAACCGCCAATGCGTATTTGATCTGTGCAGCAATATTTGGGGTTTTATCTATTGCTTGGGGATTTAAGCAAATTGGCAAATTACTTAAATGACTGGAGAAATGTCATGAAAAACGTTGAAAACAAAAAGCTTAGCCTAGCTCAAAAGGCAGTTGTTGTATCTGTAGTACTTGCGCCTGTTTTAACAATGGCTGCTGAAGGCGATGGGGCTGTAACTGTGGATGCTTCGGCTATTTCTGCATTGCAGGGACCGGTTGCGGTCGTTGGTGGTGCGATTTTAGCAATTTTGATTGCGATTAAAGGTTGGAAGTTGGTTCGTCGAGCACTTTAATCTAAACCAAAAAAAAGGACTCGGCTGCCGACCTACGGATCGGACATGCCGAGTCCTTTTTTATAGGGGGAATTATGGGATGGTTAATAGTATTCGTGTTTTGTTTTGCGCTCTGGCTTGTTTTTTCAGCATAACCGTTTATGCAAATGATCCAATTCGTGATAATTGGGATAAACATTTAAAAAATCAAGAAGCTTATCAGATGCATACTCAACGTGCTGCCGCTGAAGTACGTGCTTCTATTAGCATGACACCTGAAAAAAGAGCTAATGTTAAGCAGATGCTTGATAGACAAGGGATTCTTGAAGATGGTTCAAAAGTCAAAATTGGTGCATCCGTTACACGTCCAGTTGACACTGCGAAAGTCGCTTCAACGCTTGCTGATCGTTTTAAAAATGCAGGGAAATACGCAAAAAATCTAGGTAAAGCATCGTTGCCCGCTTTTGTTGGTACAGCGGCGTTTCATGGTTTGATGGAGGGTGTTGATTATGTGATGGACCCTGAAAACAATACGATTCAAAAACCTAACCCTGAGTATGAAACCGAGACAACAGTACAGCCCTGGCATCAATATAGATTTTATGTAACAAGAACACAGCAGTATGTTGCAAGTATTGCTGCACTTCAAAAAATAACTGACGAAAGCTATTACCAATCAACTTGGACTAATTGTGCTTTATCTTCAGGTAATATGGTTAAATGCGATGTAAAGAATGACGTATCCGGCGCTACCAGTAATTTAAATGCAGGTTATCGTGATGCTAATCCTGCTTATAATCCGAATGCTGTTAATCCAATTAATCCTACTCTTCCTGCTTCCGATCAAGATATCGTTAATGCATTAAAAAACGCGCTTGAATCAAATAATGCTGCACTTTCTGCTGCTATTGCAGAAGCCATGAAAGCTGCTTACACGCAAGATAATTCAGAAGGCCAGCCCAAAACGACTAATCCGCTTATTGCTGAGATTCAGGACGATATGCAAAGTGCTGTTGATGGTGCTCTAGATAACCCTACTACTTCGGGCGGTACTGCTGAGCGTCCTTCTGGTCACTACAAAATAACGGATGGTGAAAAAACTATTGAAGGTTATGTAACGCCATCGGATACATCTGGACAAACAAATACAGATACGGAAAGTAATACTGTAACTGATCCGATAACAGGCAATCAAACCACGACTGGAACAAGTACAGGTTCTATCCAATTCCCTGCTTTTTGCGATTGGGCAGGTATTGTTTGTGAATGGATTGGATGGACCAAAGAAGAACCTGAAGAACCACAAATAGAACCACCAGTGATTGAGCAGATTGATATTCCATTTGTTCCGTTTTCAATTACCCAATTTAATTCTACTTGTCCGCCTGATCAGCAGCTTTCACTAGATTTAATGGGCACCAATCAATCCTTTGTTTTGCCTATGACACCTTTTTGCGATTTCTTTAGCTCTATTAAGCCATTTGTTATTGCTTTAGCTTCCTTCTTTGCCGTCAAGCTAATTGGCAACGGTGCATTTAATTCGGGGAATTAGTATGGGAAAGCTTCTTTTTAGGGTTGTTGAATGGGGCGTTTCATCTGGTCTTGCTAAATTTCTTAAGGGTATGGGTTTATCGCTTATTACTTTTGCGGCATTAAATGAATTATTGCAAAGAGCATTGGCTCAAGCTTCAACTAATTTTGGAACAATTACAGGCTTAGGTGCGAATGCGCTTGGTCTCGCAGGTGTTGATACTGCTTTGGCAATTATGGCAGGGGCAATCGTCACACATGTTTATTTAAAATCTCAAGCGATGAGTTTTGTTGGGACACCTAAATGAGTATGATTTTAATTACAGGAACACCAGGTTAGGGCAAATACCTTTTTGCTGTTAGTAAAATTTTTGAATTACAAAAACAGTATCCTGAACGTCCGATCTATGCTGACATCGAGGGCTTGCAGATTGATGGTGTAGAGCGCAGTCCAGATGATTGGCGTGAAACGCCTGACAACTCGATTATCTTTTATGATGAAGCACAGCAGCATGAACGCTTTAGATCAGGAACAAGTGCAAATAAAGATGAAATAGTTCAGAAACTTCAAGTGCATCGTCATACTGGACATGATATTTATTTCATTACTCAAAGTCCTCGTTTTTTAAATGCATTTGTTCTTGATTTGATTGGTGAACATTACCATTTGCATCGGCCTTATGGTGCAAAATTGGCTTCGGTTTACTACTGGAGAGGTGCACAGAAACAGCCGAATTCTGAAGCTGCAAAAGAACGTTCAGAAAACAACTTCCAATTTGTATACCCAAAAGACGTATTTAAGTTGTATAAATCTGCAACGGCCCATCATGTTAAATTTAAGATACCGACCAAGATTTTAGGCACTTTTTTAGCTGCATTATTTGTTGGTGCAATGGTGTTGTATTTGGTTTTTAAACCTGAAACGCAATCTTTTTTCACAGGTAAGCCTGTTCAGGAAAATCAAGGCATTCAGGCAGATTTAGAAAAGAATAAGGCACAGCAATTAACTGAAATTGATAAGAAAGTCTTGCTATGTCAGGAACAGTTCAAATGGACTAAAGAACAATGTAAAAGTCATTTTGATAAAGACTATAAAGGTGACTATGATGCAAAAATGCAATCTAAGACTGATAACACTATTGCAGCAGTTACAGCAAGCTATAACATCAATAATCCCTATGACTATTCATACAATGAGCCTCCAGTACCAACTGTGCATCGTATATTTTCAGGTTGTATGCTTTCAAGAAATGGCAGATTAGTTGCTTATGATCAACAGGGTTCAATTATTCATGATGCTGACGTTCAGTTATGTAAACGTACAATGAGCGGCGATCGACCATTCAATCCTTATAAACAGCCTGAGCAGCCTTCACCATATCAATTTGCATCATATTCTAATCCTGAAGAACAAAAAACGATTGAAAATCCACAAGTTAAAATTGATACTGTGCCATTCGGTGAACCTAAATCCAAGTATATGGATTCTGCTAATAGGTATTAATTATGAGCAATCAGGTAGAAGTACTTACTTTGATTAATTTGAAAAATTGTTTAGAAAAATTAGAGATCATTTATGCTTATGAAACAGATGATATTAAGCGTGATGTAATCTTTAAAGTCATTACGGATTTATCTTCTGAGATAAGAACTTTAACTGATTTATCTGGACATTTTAAAGATGTTTAAGGAACTCGATTTTTTATCTTAACTAGCGAAGTCTGTTAAGTTAAAAAATGAGTATTTAAGGCATTCCACTGGAGAAAACAATGCTTGACTCATATATGAATTTTAAATTGCGATATAAGATTTTACTTGTATTGGTTTTAGTCCCAGTGTCATTAATCATGTTTAACGTACGTTTATAGTTCTTAGACTGATTTCGTATAATATAGATTATGTTAAATTAAGTACATAGTACTTTAAGTTCATAACTCTCTGTGTTTATAGATAAACAATATATAAAACAATGACTTATTAAAAAAATAATTCTAGGCTAATTTTATTTAAGTCTATATAGTGTTTACTTCATTTAGTTCTTCAATTGTGTAATGTTCTTCTTAAAGACAATCAAACTCTCAAAAAAGCATTCAACTCAAAATCGAATTGTTGTGCTGTTCAATGCTTCGACTACAACGGCATGTCTTTATCCATTACTCTATTCTTTATCTGTTTTGAGATTTCAAAGTGTAGCTACCCAACAATCAGATATGCTGTTAGCGGCAGTGTAAAAATGACCCCCTAATGGCATTTAAAAACTGACCCCCTTGGTTAATATAGCGGTCATTTTGGACTGCTCAACATGTTAACTTTGGAGCAAGCAGTGACAATCCAAATACTTCATCAACAAGGTAAATCTATTAAAGCCATTAGTCGTGAACTGGGGGTGTCCAGAAATACCGTACGTAAATATTTACGGCAAAACACCACACCTCAGTATCAGCGTATACAGCCTAGAATAAGTATCCTTGACCCATATAAACCCTATTTACTCCAACGTGTAAACGCAGCTCATCCTGAATGGATTCCTGCTGTTGTGCTCTACCAGGAAATTTTAGGGTTGGGATATCCAGGAAAGATCAGGATCTTGAGGGAATATCTTGCAACATTAAAACCAGTTGCTCAACCGGAACCGATCATTCGTTTTGAAACCCAACCTGGCCAACAAATGCAGGTAGATTTCACGACAATTCGACGCAACAACACGACTTTAAAAGCCTTTGTCGCAACATTAGGGTATTCCAGAGCGACTTTCGTGAAATTTTATGATCATGAACGTACGGATGCATGGATCGATGGTCTAGAAAATGCATTTCAGTTTTTTGCAGGAGTACCTCAAGAAATCCTGTTTGATAACGCTAAAACGATCATGATTGAACGGGATGCCTATCAGGAGGGGCAGCATAAATGGAATCCCAAACTGCTCGACTGCGCCAAGAAATACAGCTTTCGTCCTCGCGTATGTAAGCCCTACCGTGCACAGACCAAAGGCAAAGTTGAACGCTTTAATGGATACCTCAAATCAAGCTTTATTGTGCCATTGAAAGCAAGCCTGAAGACTTCGGGTTTACTGTTAGATGTTGATGTCGCCAATGCCCACATTGGCCGGTGGCTGCATGAAACCGCCAATCAGCGGATTCATGCCACCACGCAAGAAAAACCGGCTGTTCGACTGCAACAGGAGCAGCAAAAATTTACGCCATTACCGCAATCAGATACGGGTTCTGGCACTGTACCTGTTGCAGCAGCACAGCATGTCATGCCCTACGAGAGTTTGCAGCATCCCTTATCGGTATATGACCAGTTGCTGGGAGTTTCCTGATGAATCTGCAATACGACCGTATAGAGCAACTTTGCCAAAAGCTCAATCTGCCTGCCATCGCATCACAATGGTCACATCATGCACAACAAACATTAGGTCAAGATGGAAGTTATGCCGACTTTGTTGAAGCGATCTTGACGCATGAATATGCTGCCAGGCAACAGCGCAGCCAGCAGGTCCTGATGAAACTCTCAGGCCTGCCTCAAGTGAAAACGCTGGAAGGTTACGATTTTAATTATGCACTGGGTGCTCCCAAATCACAGGTGGTCGAGTTGTTCAACCTGAGCTTTATTGCTAGAGCAGAAAATGTGGTGTTTCTCGGGGCTAGCGGTGTAGGGAAAACGCACTTATCTATGGCATTAGGCTATAAGGCCATCATGAACAATGTCAAAACCAAGTTTATTACCGCCGCCGATCTCACGCTGCAACTGAGTACAGCCTATCAGCAAGGTAAATTGAAAACCTATATGCAACGTGCGGTACTGGGACCAAAGTTACTGATTATCGATGAAATTGGTTATTTACCGTTTGGACGTGAAGAAGCGAATCTGTTCTTTAACGTGATTGCCAAGCGTTATGAAAAAGGCAGTACGATATTGACGAGTAACTTACCCTTTAGCCAATGGTCTAAGTCGTTTGCGGATGATGTTACGTTGACCGCTGCGATGTTAGATCGGTTGCTGCATCACTGTCATGTGGTACAAATATCGGGTGAGAGTTATCGTTTGAAGGATAAAAAAAGAATTGGGATTCAGCCCCAGGTTGAAATTTAATACGAGATCAAAGGGGTCAATTTTAGAATGCCGTTGACAATGCTCGCACTTAAATTTTGGTATGAATTCTGGTTCCAGAAATTGAACCGTACCGGGTTTGTCGGAGACTTTTTTATTTAAGTTAGGCCACCTGACCTAACGGGTTAATCTTATCATAGTACATTGCTTCAAACTCAAAAGGCGATACATAACCCAGTGCACTGTGTACACGCTTTTTATTGAACCAATCTACCCTGTTTAGTGTCGCAAGTTGTACATCTGCTAAACCTTGCCAATCTGCTTTTAAATATTCAATCACCTCTGTTTTGTATAAGCCATTCACCGTTTCAGCCAGAGCATTATCGTATGAATCACCAGTTGTACCGACTGATGCTCGTAAATTTGCAGCTTCTAAACGATTGGTATAGCGAATAGAAAGATATTGCACACCTCTGTCGGAATGATGAATCACATTCTTTGGCATGCCTCGATCATGCAATGCTTGCTCTAATGCATCGAGCACCATATCTGTATTCATTCGTGTAGATACTTTCCAGCCAACAATTGCTCGTGAGAACACATCAATAATAAAGGCGGTATAGACCCAGCCTGAATTTGTTTGAATATACGTAAAGTCACTGACCCACAGTTGGTCAGGATGATCAGCAGTAAAATTACGTTTCACTAAATCATCTGCTCGTTTTTGGTCATCTCGGCTACGGGTGGTTTGTTTGTTCTTACCTCGCCAAACACCTTGTATACCTAGCTTTTTCATTAATCGAGCAACAGTACAGCGTGCAATAATATAGCCTTCACGTTTCAGTTTTTGCCAGACTTTACGTACACCATACCGACCTGAACTTTCCTTCCAAATTCGTTTAATCTCCTCAGCATGATGCAAGTCATGTAAATCTCGCTTTGCTCGATGTTCTGGATTTTCGCAGAGATCTAGAGTCCGGTAATAGGTTGAAGCTGCGATCGGTAAAATCCTACAAATCGCATCAACACCATATAAGTCTTTATTGTTATGGATGAAATCCACCATTATTTGTGTGGGCGGTCGAGCTCCGCCTTGGCGAAAAAAGCGGCTGCTTTGCGTAGAATTTCATTGGCACGCTTTAATTCTTTAATTTCACGTTCCATTTGCTTCATTTTTTCTTGGTCAGATATCTGTTGTACTTTAATAGGATTTTGCTGATCTAAATGCTTTTGATGCCAGGCACGAAGTGTTTCAGGAGTACAACCAATCTTAGGCGCAATTGCTGTGATTGCAGCCCAATTCGATGGATAATCTTTCTCGGATTCAATCAATAATTGAACCGCTCTTTCTCTGATTTCAGGGGTATATTTTAATTTTGTCATCGGGATAGTCTCTCAGAATATTGACTCTCCGACAAACCCGGTACGGTTCATTCAGTTCTTTGGACAATTCCCTTTTAGATCAATAATAGAGACTAATATCAATTATCTTATACATGGTAAGTTGACAAAAATAACTAATCATGCGAAAAAGTTTTTTTAGTTAACAGATGTTCACCCATGCCTCGAATTGTTTCTGTACCACTTAGTTTAGAACAGCGAGAACGACTCATTTTTCTGGCCAAGCATGCAAAACATTGGCGTGAAAGACAACGTGCCCAAACTATTCTCTGGCTTTCTGAAGGT
>NZ_VPAO01000050.1:0-26036 GCF_013419235.1 Acinetobacter sp. YH12098 | reverse complement strand
GTATTTGGATTGTCACTGCTTGCTCCAAAGTTAACATGTTGAGCAGTCCAAAATGACCGCTATATTAACCAAGGGGGTCAGTTTTTAAATGCCATTAGGGGGTCATTTTTACACTGCCGCTAACAACGGATTTATCTGTTCATGAGTGGGCTGCTCTTTTTTCAAATCTAAACGGATGATATTTACAGCTTTAAATTTACCTTGATCTTCTTCAATCCTGTATTTGAGATTTTCTCCAACACGTGGTTCGATGTGTCGGCTAGGAAAATCACGAATATGAAAAAATAAATCCTGTGCTTGATCTTGTTGTATAAATCCAAAGCCGCGCTCAACGTTATAGCTTTTGATTTTCCCCTCTTTAAACATAAAAATTGTCTCTCATCTTTTCTTTTAATACTCTTATGATAATAAAAAAAGAGGCCCTATAGACCTCTTTTCGATTTCAATGATTTCCACGAAATCTTAAAATCACATTATTTACGCAAATTTGAAAGCAAAGCTGAAGTAATCGACTGGTTATTTGCCACGACTTTAGATTTTTTAGCTTTTGCAGATTTGTCTTCTTCACGCTCAATGTTAATGGCCTTATAACGATCTCCATTTTCCACCACATTAAATTTCACGCGATCATTACGTTTTGGTTCGACACCATCTGCGGGAAAGTCAGAGATATGGAAAAATACATCACCTTCTTCACATGAAAGAAAGCCAAAGCCCTTTTCAGGATTGTACTGCTTCACTTTACCTTTATATTGTTCGGACTTCATAAAGTACCCTATTCCATTTATGCCAATGTCTTTAGTATATAAAAAAGAGGCTATAAAAGCCCCTTTTCGGTTCATGATGCAAAAATTAGTCTTTTTGAACTGAACCGAAAATTTTATCGCCTGCATCGCCAAGACCAGGAACGATATAACCGTTTTCATTTAAACCTTGGTCTACAGATGCTGTGTAAATCGTTACGTCCGGATGAGCTTCATTCACACGTTTAATGCCTTCTGGAGCTGCTACAAGCACCATGACACGAATATCTTTACAACCACTGGCTTTTAGAACGTCAATAGCAGCAACGAGCGATGAACCTGTTGCAAGCATTGGGTCAATAATCATCGCTAAACGGTTTTGTACGTCTGGTACTAATTTTTTGTAGTAAGTACGCGCTTCTAAAGTTTCTTCATCACGCTCTAAACCCAATACAGATACTTTCGCACTTGGAATCAGGTTTAAGAAACCATCCAACATACCAATACCTGCACGTAAAATCGGTACGACTGTTATTTTTTTACCGGCAATACGATCTACAATTACTTTACCATTCCAACCATCAATTTCATGATCGACCATTGGTAAATCTTTCGTTGCTTCATAAGTCAGAAGCATAGTCACTTCTTGAGCAAGCTCACGGAAGTTTTTAGTACTAATATCTGCACGACGAAGTAAGCCGAGTTTATGTCGGATTAAAGGATGACGGATTTCATGGATAGCCACGGGAGAACACCTAAAAGGTTAAGATAAAATTTCAACCATTATAAAGCTATTTAACAAATGATAAAAATAAAAAAGCCCCCTTTACAGGAGGCTTTTTTGTAATAAGCAAATTAATTGCTTAATTCATTAGTTAAAACCACTCTGAATTAAGCTAAAAATGAACTGTTGTAATTCAGGTGAAATCGCAAAGTATGCCACTTGAGATACTGCAATGATTGGATCTGGATATACACCGATCAACAACACAAGTGCAGCTGCGCCAAGCACCATAATACCACCCACTTTTTGACCCCAATGATCGACAGCATCGATACGTGGGTTTTCCGGTGGAGTCATGTACATCACAATCATCACACGTAGGTAGTAGTACAAACCGATACCTGAACCAAGGATCACCATCGCAGCTAAGAACCATGAACCACCAGCAACCGCTGTTTTGATCACAAGGAACTTACCAATAAAGCCAGCTGTTAATGGGATACCTGCAAGAGATAACATCATGACAGTCAGTGTTGCAGTCAACACTGGACGACGCCAGAACAAACCACGGTACTCCGCAAGGCTACCTGCTTCGTCTTTGTTGTTGTAAGGGCTAGACATCAGTGTCACAACACCGAACGCACCAATCGTTGTTAATACATAAGTAATCACATAGACGTTGACGCTGCTGAATGTTGCAAAGCCTTGTACTTGAACAAAGTCAGTATTACGTGCACTGACAATCGCAACAAGTAAGTAACCAAAGTGAGCGATTGAAGAGTATGCAAGGATACGTTTCAAGTTCACTTGACGTACTGCTAGTAAGTTACCCGCAAGGATAGACAATACTGCAATGATGGTCACGATCGTGATGAAGCTGTCAGAAAGGATTAAGCCAGAAGCTAAGAAGTAACGAACGAATAGACCGATCATTGCCACTTTAGCCACAGTCGCTAAGAATGTCGCGATTGGCGCTGGCGCACCTGCATACACGTCTGGTGTCCATTTATGGAATGGCGCAAGAGACAATTTAAATGCAACAGCAAATACAATCAGTGCAAGACCAAGGACTACACCCGGTTGGCTGAATGTTGTGAACATTTTGCCTGGTTCAGCAACGAATGCCATTGTACCTGTGTACGCATATACATAAGCCATACCCATCAACAACATCGCAGAAGCAGTTGCTGAAAGCACCAAGTATTTCACACCCGCTTCAAGCGACTGTGAACGTTGGTGTGTATAAGCCAATAGGCCGTATACAGGAATCGACATTAACTCAAGACTGATAAAGAAAGACGCATAGTGCGAACTTGCAACCATTAACAATGCACCTGTTACAGAGCACAGCATCAAGATATAAAGTTCTTCACGGTTATCTTTATAGGTTTCGATATACGCATGTGACAATGTGCAGCAAGCAAGTGCTGTAATCAAAATCACGAATTGGTACAACATCGTAAATGGATCTACGATGAACAAATTCATTACGTTTGCAGGTGCATACTGCCCTGCAACGAAAACAAAAATAATATAAAAGGCTGCAAGGTTCAGACCGATAACGGAAGTC
The DNA here is from genome assembly GCF_013419235.1 of Acinetobacter sp. YH12098. NCBI lineage: Bacteria > Pseudomonadati > Pseudomonadota > Gammaproteobacteria > Moraxellales > Moraxellaceae > Acinetobacter > Acinetobacter sp. YH12098. The sequence continues at coordinate 22,999 of NZ_VPAO01000050.1, read as the reverse complement.
GTTGCAACTAAATTGTGGTTACGCTTGATTGCAATTAGCAACATCACGACGATCGCAGTTAAAGCCACGATCATCACAGGAGCTAATGGCATAAGCTCAGAAAATGACATTGTGAAGTCCATGGCTTATTGCATCTCCACATTTTCAGGTTGTACAGCAATCTGCTGCACAACATCAACGACTTCTTGAACTGGAATATAGCTATTTGCAATCCACGCCATGCTTGAATTTGAAATATCAAGGAAGGTTTGTGGGAATAGACCAAGCCATACTAGACCAAGAGCACAGATTAAAAGAATCACAACTTCACGCGCATTTAAGTCTTTCAACGGATTTGCGTAATGCTGTTTTTGTTCTTCGTTTGGTGTACCAAACAACGCTTTGTGGATCAGGATTAAACCGTAAAGGCCGGCAAATACTAAGCTTACTGCAGCAAGGATTGTGTACACAGGGAACTTGTCATAAGAACCCATCAAGATCAGGAATTCACCGATGAAGTTACCTAGACCCGGAATACCTACAAGTGCCGCAACAAAGAACATTAAGAAGAATGAAAGGTATTGGAACTGACCACGAATACCGCCCATCAAACGCATGTCACGTGTATGCAGACGTTCGTAAACCTGACCACACATAATGAACAATGCAGCAGAAGATAGACCGTGAGCCAGCATCATAATCATTAAGCCTTGGAATGTCAGGATGTTACCTGCATACAAAGCAAGAAGTACGAAGCCCATGTGCGAAATAGATGTGTACGCAAGCAGACGTTTCATGTCTGTTTGTTGGAATGCACACCATGCACCGTAGAAAATACCGATTAGACCAAGAATGATCGCGATGTCAGCAAACTGAGCAGATGCTACTGGGAAGAATGGAATAACGAAACGTAAAAGACCATAAGCCGCAGTTTTAATCAAGATACCTGCAAGGTCGACAGAACCCGCTGTAGGTGCTTGCGCATGTGCATCTGGTAACCAGCCGTGTAAAGGGAAAACTGGAAGTTTTACCGCAAAACCAATGAACATACAGATCATGAATGCATACGCAAGTGCTGGAGCTTTCGCCTCAACAGTGTGTGCAACACTCATCAAGAAGTCATAGTTAAAGCTGATTTGACCGTGAAGTTGGAAGCCAACAACCACTAGACCCAAGATACCGATCAACATGATCAGACCCGCAACCTGAGTATAGATAAAGAATTTAGTTGCAGCGTAAACGCGTGACTTACCTTCTGCCCCTTTATGACCCCAAAGTGCGATCAAGAAGTAGATTGGTACCAGCATCATCTCCCAGAAGAAGAAGAATAGGAACATGTCAATCGCTAAGAATACACCGATCACACCACCTAAAGACCACAGTAGGTTTAAGTGGAAGAAACCAACGTTCTTTTGAATCTCACCCCATGAACAGCCGACCGCAAGTACACCCAGTAATGCAGTTAAACCTACCATAAGCAGTGAAAGACCATCTACCGCAAGGTGAATATTAATCCCTAAAGTGGTAATCCACGGTAGGTTAAATTGAGCAGCCCACTGTGGAGCTTGTGTACCCAACTCGTAGTTATAAGTACCGCTTTGCCATAAAACGACGGTTAACACCAACGTTAATAGCATACCAATTAAGGCAATATAGCGTGGTAAGTGCTTGTCGAGTTTATCGACAAGCCAGCATACAAAACCTGCAATGAACGGAATAAGGATCAGAGCGGGTAGAATTAAATTGTTTGGAGTTTCCATTTTATTTCCCCACGACCTGAATCACGACCAGGATCAATAGTAATGCAAACGTACCGAATGCCATACTAGATGCGTATTCACGCAATGAACCTGTTTGACGTGAACTTGTAAAGCTATTACCGCCTTTAACAAGTGCAGGCAATACAAGCCATAAGCCGTCAATTGGATCACGACCAAAGATTTTAGCCAGTAGCAAATAAGGCTTAACGAAAACAATGTTGTACAAAGCATCGAAACCAAGTGCATTACGACAGATATTTGCAAGACCCGCGCCCAGTGAAGTTTTCGCGAACGATTTCACTGCACCATAAGCAAAGGCAAATAACACCACACCCACTGCAAGACCTGCAAGTGCAATACCAACAGCTGTGTATTCAGCGCTATGCATACCATGTTCTAGCGCTTCTGGAATATTAAACGCTGGGATTTGTGCAGCATTTAAAATATTCGTTACTGGTGCTTTTAAGACATAAGCTAAACCAGTTGAAAGCACTGCAAGAATCGCCAATGGACCCCAGTAAGTAACACCTTTGATTTCATGGTAAGGCGTGTTTTCTTTACCAAAGAATACAACCCAAATAAGACGGAATGTATAAATTGAAGTTAAGAACGCACCTGCTACACCAGTCCAGTACAAGCAGTCATAAACTGCAATCGCTTGACCTTTCACCCATACCGCACCAAGAATCGCATCTTTCGAGAAGAAGCCGATCGTGATGAATGGAATCGCTGCCAATGCACCGCCACCAATCGCGAAACAAGCAAACAAGAATTTGTTTTTGTGGAATAGACCACCCATCTTGAAGATGTTTTGTTCGTGATGGTAAGCCAAAATCACAGCACCAGAAGACAAGAATAATAATGCCTTGAAGAATGCGTGAGTCAGCATGTGGAATAGACCGGCTTGGTAAGCTTCAGCACCTACAGCCATAAACATATAACCCAACTGACTCATAGTAGAGTAAGCAAGAATACGTTTGATGTCTGTTTGTACCAATGCAGCAAAGCCCGCAACCAACAATGTTACCGCACCTGTGATTGAGATGAACATCATCACTTCTGGCGCTTGTTCAAACACGCTGAACATACGGCTACATAGGTAAACACCTGCTGTTACCATTGTTGCTGCGTGGATCAATGCAGATACTGGTGTAGGACCAGCCATCGCATCTGCCAACCATGTTTGTAATGGGATCTGAGCAGATTTACCTGCAGCACCCAAGAACAACATCAATGCAGTCCAAATTGCAATCGAAGAACTCTGAGCCAAAACTGTTGGCGCAGCAGCTACAACTTCTGCAATGTTTAAAGTGCCGAATTGTTGGTAAATCAAGAACAATGCGATTAGTAGGAATACGTCACCCACACGTGTCACAGTGAATGCTTTAATTGCAGCAAAACCGTTTGCAGGTGTTTGGTAGTAGTAACCAATCAATAGGTATGAACATAGACCTACACCTTCCCAACCGAGGAATAACAACGCTAAGTTGTCACCCAACACTAAAAGCAGCATGCTTGCCACGAATAGGTTGAAGTATGAGAAGAAACGTGCAAAGTCTTCTTCGCCACGCATGTACCACGTTGCAAAGATGTGAATTAAGAAACCCACACCTGTGATCATGCCCATCATCAATAATGATAAGCCATCTAAATGAAGCGTGAAGCCCGGTGCTAAGTTACCTGCACTGAACCAAGTCCAAAGATGCTGAGTTGTTGCAACTGAACCATTATTAACAAAGTCGATACCGGCAATTAATGCAAATAAAGCTGAAAGACCCACTGAACCTGCACCAATAATTGCAGCAACTGATTCAGGAAGATTTTTACGACCTGCCGCCAACAGGATAAAACCAATTAGCGGGAAAAGTACTGTTAAATATAAATAACTCATCCGCGCATCTCACTAGCAGCATCCACATCCAGATGATGGAAGCGATGATAGAACTGAAGGACGATCGCAAGACCGATACAAGCCTCTGCTGCAGCAAGCGTTAAGATCAAGATAAACATCACTTGACCATCTGGCTGTGCCCATGCACTTCCTGCCAAAACGAACGCTAAAGCAGCTGCGTTCATCATGATTTCAAGGCTCATTAAAATAAATAGTAGGTTGCGTCGAACCATCACACCGTAAAAACCCAGTGCAAAAAGAATGGTTGCAACGATCAAACCATGTTCTAAAGGGATGTTGCCCATTATTCTTTGTCCTCTTCTGCACCTGGCTCACGTTTGCCAAGATGGAATGCAGCGACAAGTGCGCCAAGCAATAACATCGCAGCAACTTCAACCAGCAATAAGTACTGAGTAAAGAGTGAAGTACCCACTTCTTTCGGACCGACAACTTGAGCACCCATGACAGTGCCAGCAGTTGTGTAGTCTGACTTCAACATCCAAACAAGGATTAGACCCATCAGGAAGCTCATCAACGCAGGATATGCCCACGCTGAAGAAGTCAGCCATTTGCTTTCTTGTTCAACTGTATTTTGACCAAGATTCAGCATCATCACGACGAATACGAATAGCACCATGATTGCGCCAGCGTAAACGATAATTTCGAGGGCACCGGCAAACGGCGCACCCACGATCATGAAGATACCTGCAACTGCAAGTAAAGAGATAATCAAGCTTAATAAAGCATGTACTGGGTTCGTGTTAGTTACAACACGAACGGTAGAGACGATGGCCACAAGCGCCATCAAATAAAATGGCCACATCATGGTAATAGACTCCGTACATCAACTGGTGTGCTTTCGCGTTGAGCCTGACCTTTATCTTTACCAGCAACAGCCATACCTGTTACGCGGTAGAAGTTATAGTCTGGGTATTTACCAGGACCTGAGATAAGAAGGTTTTCTTTCTCATAAACTAAGTCCTGACGAACATACTCACCTAACTCAAAGTCAGGTGTCATTTGAATCGCAGTCGTAGGACATGCTTCTTCACACATACCGCAGAAAATACAACGTGAGAAGTTGATACGGAAAAATTCCGGATACCAACGACCATCTTCTTTTTCAGCTTTTTGTAGTGAAATACAGCCGACTGGACATGCAACCGCACAAAGGTTACATGCTACACAGCGCTCTTCGCCATCAGGGTCACGCGTTAACACGATACGACCACGGAAACGTGGTGGTACGATGTCTTCCGCTTTAACCTCTGGATATAAAATGGTGTCACGTTTACGTGTCGCGTGTGAGAATACCATCCACAACGAACGTACAATTGACCCAAATCCAGCTAGAAATTTAAACATTTTATTCTCCTTGCTGTCTTAGGCCTGATTCATCAGAATCACAGCACCAGTTACCAGAAGGTTAACCAACGCCAATGGCAAGCAAATTTTCCAACCAAAGTTCATAACTTGGTCATAACGTGGACGCATTAAAGAACCACGAGCCAAGACAAACATCATTACAAAGAATGCTGTTTTAATAATGAACCAGAACGCAGCTGGAATGAATGGAATATCTAGGTTGAAAGGCGCTAACCAACCACCGAAGAATAAAGTCACGATTAATGCAGAGATCAGTACTACGTTGACGTATTCCGCAACGAAGAACATACCCCATTTCATACCGCCGTATTCGACATGGTAACCTTCCGCCAATTCTTGTTCTGCTTCTGGTTGGTCAAATGGATGACGGTGAGTTACCGCAACACCCGCAACCACGAAGATCAAGAAACCTAAGAACTGAGGAATAACAAACCAAACATCACGTTGAGCTTCAACAATTTCACGCATGTTGAATGAGCCTGCAATCGCAACCACACCCATTAGTGAAATACCCAAGAACACTTCATAAGAAATGGTTTGAGCAGCAGAACGTAAACCACCAAGTAATGCGTATTTGTTATTTGATGACCAACCACCGAACAATACTGCGTATACCGCAATACCAGCCATTGCCATAAAGAACAATAGACCGATGCTCATGTCTGAAACACCTAAATAAGGTGAAACAGGAATAACCATGAACGATAGCACCGCAGTTGCCATCGCAACTGCTGGAGCCATACGGAAAGTCAATTTGTCAGCAAATTTTGGTGTCCAGTCTTCTTTGAACATGATTTTCAGCATGTCGGCAACAATCTGGAACATACCGCCCGGACCTACACGGTTCGGACCGTAACGGTCTTGCCACAAGCCGAGTAAACGACGTTCAATAAAAGACATCAACGCAGCGATCAATACCACAACCAGTAAGATCACAATTGCTTGAAGAACTGAATAGGCGATTGGCCAATTTTCAGCCCACAGCGGCGTTTGACGGATTAATTCTTGTTCCATGAATTACACTCCTACCGCGACTGAAACAGGTTCTGCAAGCGATACTGTAGGTGCTAGACCCACTGGATAACCGATATAACCTGTAGGTAAGTATTCAATCACTTGAACTGGAAGGACGATTTCAGCATCCCCTGCTTTCACAGCGATACGTTGACCATCTTGAACATTTAAGCGTGCTGCATCTTGTTCACCCACAGCAAACATTGCTTCAGGAATACGTGATTCCATCGCAGGTGTTTTCACTGTAAATTCACCAGAAGCGAAGATGTGATGCATCGGTACAAGACGGAAGCTTTCACCATTAACCGCAACAGGTGCAGGTGCAACGAAAGTACGTGCTGGACGTTTCGCTAAACGATCGAATAAACGAACGCCTGCATCACCACCTTTTAAGTGACCACCCACGTTGTCTTGGAATTTGTTCCAAGCTTGTGGAGAGTTCCAACCTGCAGACCAAGCAAATGGTACAAGTGAAGCTGGAGTTTGGTTACCTACATAACCTTCCATAGAGAACGTCAACGCAGAGTCTTTATCGACTGGTTGTTTTGGTTCGTGAATAGAAAGTGGTGCGCGCATCGCTGTACGACCTGAGTAACGACGTGGTTCACGTGCCACTTTCAGACCATGTACACGGAAGCCAGCATCTGGTGCGACATCTTGAATCGCTTCAAGTGCAGGAACGTTTTTCGCTACTGACTCGATCACGTCATCAAGAAGTGTCCAAGAAATCGCTTTGCCTTTCACGCCAGTTTCAATGGCATGTAACCAGCGCCAAGATTCTTTGATCGCAAGTTCAGGTTTATAGTAGCTTGGGTCATACACTTGGTAGAAACGTTGTGCACGGCCTTCTTGAGAGACAACAGTACCGTCACCTTCAGCAAATGAAGCAGCAGAAAGTACGATGTTGGCTTTCTTCACAGTTTCAGTTTCAGAATGATCAAGTACAATCACTTCTTTACCAGAAAGTGCAGCATTCACCTGAGCGGCTGGTAAACGACGATAAAGGTCATTTTCCACCACGATCACGGTATCGTAATCTTGTGCAAATGCTTGTTCTAAGCTTTGACCACCAAAGATCGCTAAGCCCATTGAGTTCACTTCAGGAACAGTCAATGTTAAGCCCGCATTACCAAGGTTCTGTGCAACTTGTGTAGCAGCTTCCATGATTGATGCGTCTTGCAAGCTTGTACCAGAGATGATTAATGGTTTTTTCGCAGCTTTTAAAGTGTCAGCAATGGTTTGTGCAAATGCTTTTGCATCGTCATCCAAACCTAAGATCACTTCACCTTTGACAGCAGCAGCGACCGCAAAACCTAAACGTGCAATGTCGTTAGGTGATGCAACAACTTCACCTGTTGCAACATCAGCTAAACGTGTTTGAGTTGCAGCAAGGATGTAAATCGGAGATTTGGCATCTTGAGCAATACGTTGTACAGGTTCAGCCAACCACTCTTGCGTACGGCGCTCTGCAGCCATTTCTTTAGCTTTATTTTTCGCAGCTTGGCGAACAGATAGAGCCATACGAGGCGCAGTTTGAGTCAGATCTTCACCCAAAATCAACACAGCATCGTAGCTTTCGATTTCACGCATACCAGGGTTATAAACACCTTCGGTTTGCATAATAGAAGCTGCAAGTTCAACAAGTTTTTGCTCTTTTTGAGACATACCCGTTGAGAAGTTGTCTTGACCTACAAGTTCGCGAAGCGCGAAGTTTGATTCAAGTGATGCACGTGGTGAACCGATACCCAATACTTTTTTGCCTTGGATATTTTCAATTACGGTATCCAATGCTTGGTCTACAGAAACTGTAGTTACATTTGCACCAGAACGGAATTGTGGTTGACGTGGACGATCTTCACGGTTCACATAACCTGTACCGAAACGACCTTTATCGCAAAGGAAGTATTGGTTCACGTCACCGTTAAAGCGGTTTTCTACACGACGTAGTTCGCCATAACGTTCACCCGGAGAGATGTTACAACCTGAAGAACAGCCTTGGCATACGCTTGGCGCATACTGCATGTCCCATTTACGGTTATAGCGTTCAGAGTGAGTTTTATCTGTGAATACACCTGTTGGGCAAACTTCAGTCAAGTTACCAGAGAATTCAGATTCTAAAGTACCTGATTCTGGACGACCAAAGTAAACACGCGAAGCGTTTGCATACACACCAAAGTCCGTACCACCTGCATAATCTTTGTAGTAACGCACACAACGGTAGCACGCGATACAACGGTTCATTTCATGAGAAATGAAAGAGCCTAGCTCTTGGTTGTAATGCGTACGTTTTGTGAAGCGGTAACGACGACGGTCATGCTGAGTCATTACAGTCATATCTTGTAAATGACAGTGACCACCCTCTTCACAGACTGGACAGTCGTGTGGGTGGTTGGTCATCAAGAATTCAACAACAGAAGCACGGAAATTCTTTGCTTCGTTATCTTCAATCGAGATGTAGGTATTGTCAGATGCAGGCGTCATACATGACATAACTAAACGACCGCGAGTATCTTCAGGATTCGCGTATTGAGTCACAGCACATTGACGGCAAGAACCGACAGAACCTAAGGATGGATGCCAACAAAAGTATGGGATGTCGATGCCAAGGCTAAGACATGCTTGTAGCAAGTTCTCTGAGCCGTTGACTTCATACGATTTTCCATCGACATGAATTGTAGCCATAGTCGAATTCCTTAAGCTTGTTCTACGTTGCTAGTTTGAGCTGCCGCATTTACGACTTTAGCTTCAAACTCGCCACGGAAATGTTTGAGTGCGCCCATTAACGGTTCCATCGCACCTGGAGCATGCGCACAGAAAGTTTTACCAATCCAAAGCTTACGAGTAAGTTCTTGTAAGTGATCGATATCTTCTTTCTTACCTGTGCCATCTTCCAAGGCTTTAAGCGCTTTAACCGCCCAAGGTAAGCCATCACGGCATGGTGTACACCAACCGCAAGATTCACGCGCAAAGAATTCTTCTAAGTTACGTGTCGCAGAAACCATACACTGAGTTTCATCAACCACCATGAGCAAACACGTACCTAAACGTGAACCTGCTTTCATGATGCTTTCAGCATCCATAGGAAGGTCAATATGTTCAGCAGCAAGGAAGTCTGTAGAAGCACCACCCGGTAACCATGCTTTGAGTTTTAAACCATCACGCATACCACCCGCATGATCTTCAATCACTTCACGCGCAGTTGTACCAAATGGAAGTTCCCAAAGACCTGGGAATTTTACTTTGCCTGAAGCGCCATAAATTTTAGTACCTGGATCTTTCGACTTACCTTCAGATAAACCGATATACCATTCAGGACCACGAAGCATAATTGCGGGTAAGTTGTTGTAAGTCTCTACGTTGTTAACAATCGTAGGACGACCCCAAGCACCTGCAACTTGTGGGAATGGCGGTTTAGTACGTGGGTTCGCACGGCGACCTTCAAGCGAGTTAATCAATGCAGTTTCTTCACCACAGATATAACGACCCGCACCAGTATGCACGTGTAACTCGAAGTTCCAACCTGTACCTAAGATGTTTTCACCCAAGTAACCTTTGGCACGAATTTGGTCCAATGCTTCATTTAAGTATTGAGCCGCTTCGATGTATTCACCACGGATGAAGATATAACCCTGTGTTGCTTCTAATGTATAAGCAGCAATCAACATACCTTCGATCAACTGATGAGGAAGTTTTTCCATCAACAGACGGTCTTTAAAGGTACCTGGTTCCATTTCATCGGCATTACAGATGAGGTAACGAGGGCCTGAGTTATCATTTGGCGCCATAAGCGACCATTTGATCCCTGCAGGGAAGCCCGCACCACCACGACCTTTTACAGTCGCAGCTTTAATCACTTCAAGCACTTCTTTCGGTTGCATGCCAACAGCTTTCTTAAAGCCTGCATACCCTTCAAGTGCTTCGTAATCATCTGCACTGCGAACGTGTTCCTGTTTGCTCAAACGCCATGTGAGTGGGTGAGTTTCTGGGTTACCGTCGCCATAAATTGGTTTTGGTTCAGTATTCATACATACTTCTCCAATAACTGTTTAATTGAAGTCACTTCAACTAGACCGTGAGTGTCTTCGTCAATCATTAACGTCGGACCTTTGTCACAGTTACCTAGGCAGCAAATTGGCAATAAAGTAAAGCGACCATCTGCAGTCGTTTGACCAAATGAAATGCCTAATTCACGCTGGAATGCTTCAGCAAGTGTTTCCGCACCCATCAAGAAGCAAGCAATCGAGTCACATAATAAAATTACGTGGCGACCAACTGGTTGACGGTAAATACGGTTATAGAAAGTAGCAACACCTTCTAGGTCTGCAAGGCTCATGCTAAGCAATTGAGCAATAGCATTCATCTGTGCATCATCTACCCAGCCATTACGGCGTTGTACACACTTCAAAGCATCAAGACATGCTGCGCGTGGGTACGGATAGTGACCAATGTGATGTTCGATATCGTGGATTTCTTCCGCAGTTAAAATCCCTTCAACATTCACACGTGGTTTTTTGTCAGTCAAAATCATCATAATGCGATTACCCCTTAGCGATCCACGTCAGCCATTACGACGTCAATTGTCGCTAAATAAATGATTAAGTCAGACATTAAGCTGCCGTTAATCACAGAAGGCATTTGCTGTAAGTGCGTGAAGGTTGGTGTACGGATACGTGTACGGTAACTCATCGTTGACTTATCTGAAGTCAAGTAGTAGTTCGACGCACCTTTTACCACTTCCGCCATTACAGAGCTTTCGCCTGCTGGCATTACAGGACCCCATGACACGCTCAAGAAGTGCGTAATCAATGTTTCGATGTCTTGTAAAGTTTTATCTTTTGGTGGTGGAACAGCCAATGGATGGTCTGCTTTGTATGCACCAGAAGGCATGTTGTCTAAACATTGTTTGATGATTTTCAGTGATTCTTCAATTTCACGGAAGTGAACAAGAACACGTGCATAAGCATCGCCTTCGTACTCTAAAGGCACATCGAAGTCGTAGTTTTCGTAGCCGCTATACGGACGATATTTACGAACGTCGAAGTCGATACCTGTAGCACGTAGGCCTGTACCTGTTACACCCCAAGCCAATGCTGATTTTGCATCATACTGAGCAACATTACGGGTACGACCGATAAACACTGAGTTTTTCAGTGCCGCAGTGTAGTACTCGTTCATACGCTTCGGCATCCAATCTAGGATTTCGCGAATGAGGTGCTGCCAGTTGTTTGGCAAGTCGTGCGCTGTACCACCGATACGGAACCATGCTGGGTGCATACGGTAACCCGTGATCGCTTCGATCGCGTCATAGATTTTTTGACGGTCAGCGAACATATAGAATACAGGGGTCATACCGCCGGCATCCTGAATCGCAGTACCAATGAACAACAAGTGGTTATTGATACGGAACAATTCAGACATCATGACACGGATACATTGTGCACGGTCAGGAACGGTAATCCCTGCCATTTGCTCTACGCCAAGAACGTAAGGCATGTTTTGCGCACAACCACCTAAGTAGTCAACACGGTCTGTATACGGAATGAATGAGTGCCATGTTTGACGCTCAGCCATTTTTTCCACACCACGGTGGTGATAGCCGATGTCAGGAACACAGTCTTTCACTTCTTCACCGTCCAACTGCAAGATCACACGGAAGGCACCGTGCGCAGATGGATGGTTAGGACCCAAGTTTAGGAACATGAAGTCTTCATCATCGTTCCCACGCTTCATACCCCAATCTTCAGGTACGAAACGAAGATGTTCTTGTTCGTAATCCTGTTTCGCTTGGTTTTGGCGATAAGGCGTGTATTCGGTCGCACGTGCAGAATATTCTTTACGTAACGGGTGACCTTCCCAATATGTTGGCAACAAGATACGACGGAGCATTGGATGCCCTTCGAAGTTGATACCAAACATGTCGTAAGCTTCACGTTCGTACCAGTTGGCATTCGGCCAAATATTGGTTGCCGTTGGAATGTTTACATCATTCTCAGCTAATGCAACCTTGATACGAATATCACTGTTACGCTCTAACGATAACAAGTGATAGAACACAGTGAAGTCAGATGCAGGCAGACCATCGCGGTGTGTACGTAAACGCTCATCAACCGCAGACAAGTCAAACAGCATCACGTATGGACGTGACACCGTACGCAAGAACATTAAAACTTCTTGTACACGTGCGCGCTCAACCCAGACTGTTGGAAAGTCTTCAAAAGTCGTTTGCACGTAGAAGTTCTCACCAAATTTGGTTTTGAGCTCTTCTACAATTGCAAATGCAGGGCGGGAATCAACTGGAGTTGATTCTGGCATAGCAATGTCAGTTTCAGCCATTGGCTTGGCTTCCTATTTAATACAAATTCAGTCAATCAAAACGACAATTACACCCAGTCCGGGTGTATCAATATTTCGTCGCAGTGATTATTTAATTTCATCCATTGAGCGTAAGTTTTTCACTGCAATACGCTGTGCGTTCTTACGGTCACGTTCTGGCATCATCTTTGGCTTATACACTGGCTTAAGATCATCACCAATCACGGCCGATAAAGGACGGCGCTCAAGTTGAATCTGGTCTTGCAATAACATCAATGCCTGAATTAAAGCTTCAGGACGTGGTGGGCAACCCGGGATATACACATCGACAGGGATGATTTTATCCACACCTTGTACAACTGAATAAATGTCGTACATACCACCAGAGTTTGCACATGCGCCCATTGAGATTACCCATTTAGGCTCAAGCATTTGCTCGTACAAACGTTGAATTACAGGCGCCATTTTCATGAAGCATGTACCTGCAACAATCATCAAGTCAGCCTGACGTGGTGAAGCACGAATAACCTCGGCACCGAAACGTGACAAGTCATGCACGCCTGTTAAAGTCGTTGCATACTCTACGTAGCAGCAAGATGTACCAAAGTTAAACGGCCAAACTGAGTTTTTACGACCCCAGTTTACTGCTGTATGTGCAACATCCTCTAAACGAGTCATGAACACATTTTTATTCACTTCTTCTTCAAGCGGATCGGTAACGATTTGACGCTCTTGAAGTGGATATTGATCAGCATCCGGATTCGCACGGGTTAATGTATATTTCATCCCGTCTTACTCCTTGTCAGATGATGCAGTCGGTGACTTAGATTTCACACGACCAGATGATTGCGCTGGAATTTGACCTGTAGGGTCCATAACCAACTCTTCAATAGAGTTAAAGCGTGTGATTTCTGCGATGTCCATATTTGGTGAACCAATTTTCAACGCTTTACCTGCAGCTTTACGCTTATCAGAAGGCGCCCAATCTAATGCACCTACTTTTACCGCGTAAATTAAAGCAATCAATAAATCGACCACAAAAATAACCACGGTAGTAAAACCAAACCAGCCTGCTTCACGAACAGAAGTAGACCATGCATATAGATAAAGTGCTTCGATATCAAACACGACGAAGAAAATTGCAACTAAATAGAATTTCGCAGACAAGCGAATACGTGCACCACCAGCACCTACTACACCTGACTCAAACTGCTCTTGCTTAGCACGACCCCATGATTTACCCCCAAGGAGTAAAGGGACGGTCAGCATAAAGACGCAAAGGAATGTAACGCCGATCACGAAGGCAATAATTGCCCAATCGTATGGAGTAATGGCACTCATGCGGGGATAACTCCTGGCAGGCCTATTTATTAACAAAGAATGTATGTATTGGCCTTCAAATACACCAAACACAAAATTAATCCCGCCAATTGTACCTGATTGAGGAGGCTTCTTGCTAGCTTATCGGTATTCGTCTTTAGGATGATTTTTTAATCATTTCAGCATTTAAATTGGGTTTACTCCCTTAAAATTAGGATTAATCGCTTAATTAGATTAGATTGCATTTTTTTATTAATTATTACATTTATGTGATTTTATCAGAAAATTATGACTGTTCAGTTTCATCAACAAACCCTTCATTTCTCAGCATACACGTTCAAATTGGCGTATTTTTATCAACTGTGTCATTTATTAAATAAATACTCCCCCACCTCAACTTTGTTGTTTCTTTATTCACTTCTTTTGCTTTTGATCTTTTCTTCAAATGAAAAGCCAGCTGTATTGGTTCTATGTAAAAAGACATTTTTTTAGCTTCTTGTGGCTTTTTTGCAATTCTTTGACACGACCTATAAAGAGTGTGATATTTGTAGTTAAAACACAAAAAGCAATCACAACGGAGAGACAATAATGACTTTAGAATTTACGCATAAACCTGATTATTTTCTATCTGCGCAATTGGTGATTCACCATATTAAAAACTACTTAGATAAGCACCCTGATGCTCAAAATGCCATTTTTGATTTACGTGATATCTATGAGTTATTACGTCAAGATTTAGCTTCTGCAACCACCAACCTTAGCGGGATTATGAATATTGTAGATGAATATAAAATTGAGACTCTAAACGGCGACCAAAAACTCATTAGCAATTATTCTATCGATGCTAAAAACAACTCTTTACTCATCGATTTCAATGCAGATGCCCTTGCTGCTCTGAAAAATGGCAAACCCATTATTGAACCTGATGCAACGATTACCGAATAAATAAAAACCTGATGTAAAAAAGCCATTCAAATTGAATGGCTTTTTATATGTACCACTCGCTAAATACAGCTGAGTTAGATTTCTTAGGCTGTTTAGCTTTCATTGGCACTAAGCTCTTTACCATCTAGCTTCGGCTTATTCTTCTTAAAACGTGTCGCAGGCCATGTCATGGTAAAACGCGCCCCACCCAATGTTGGACTTCCATCAATACCAACTGTTCCACCAAACCAATAAGCAATACGGCTAACAATCGATAAACCTAAACCATAGCCCCCTGAAGCACGGGTACGACTATCATCTAAGCGTGCAAAGGCATCAAAAATACGCTTACGATCTTCTTCTGGAATGCCGGGGCCATCATCTTCAACACAGATATAGGCCATGCCTTCATCATTCACACCACCACTGATCAGCACTTTATCATCACAATAACGCACTGCATTACCCACCAAGTTTTGTACAACGCGATGTAAATAGCGACGCTCGGTTTCCACAATCACCCCAATCGGTGGTGCTTGCAATTCCAAGGTTTTCCCTGTCTTTAAGGCTTCGGTTTCAATCAAGACCTGATCTAAAACTTCAAACAAGCTGACATCTTCAAACTCTAAAGATGGCATGCCCTGTTCGAGCTTGGCATAAGTCATGATCTCATCAATCAAGGTATTGAGAGCTTCGATATCTTTGTCGATTTGTTCAACTTGCTGCTGACGGTAGTCGTAGTCGTCTTCATCCGCCATCATTTCTACACCAAAGCGAATCCGCGCCACAGGTGTTCGCAGTTCATGCGATACCGCGCGCATCAACTCACGCTGTGCTTCAATTAAACGTTCAATATGATCTGACATTGAGTTATAGCTCGATGCCAAGGTACCAAATTCATCGGTACTTTCGACAGGCAGACGTACAGATAAGTCCCCGCCCTTCATTTTATTTAACGCATAATTTACAGCACGCAGCTTACGTTGCATCGGCACCAATAGACCATAAACACCCAAGCTCAAGACAAACAAGCTCAGTAGCGTAATACCGGCTGCCAACTGAAAAGGCATCCAATTGAATAGCGGTACCGGCCCCATAACCAAGACTTCTGAAGTTGAGCTTGGAATTGGCGATACGATCGAAATAGTTGTACCGCGTTCCGTCGCACTGTCACGATACAAAATAATACTGTGATCTAAACGTAGCCGGCCGATTTGCTCAGAATCTAAAGGCAAACTCTGAACATTTTGAATTGAAATTGGATATGAAAAATGATGCTGAATTTTTTCAAGATATTGTTTTTCTTGACCTGGGTAATAAACCAAATAATCCAGTATAAAGACAGGCAACGCCTTCATTTGGCGTTCTGAAATATTATCAGCTTTTATATACAGTAGATGTGCAGGATCATCTTTTAAACCAATAATAATATAAGCTGCTGTGGTTTGTGCGTCCCAACGCACTACAGCTTTACGCTCTTCTATACGTTTTGTTTCCGCTCGGGTTAAATCAACCTGATTAGCTTTTACATAATAAATAGGCAACTCAAGTAGATCAGATGCATCTGACACCCAATCTGACTTTTGTTGTTCATTTGGCTGACGTGCAATACCTTCACTTATAATGAAAGCCAAACCGTCAGTAAGCGATTCACGATATTCTTGCGCGCGCTGGTAGTTAATGATTTGCACCAGCAAATAGCCAAATGTAGCGACTAAAAAGACTAAAATCAGTAGCCCCGCATAAACGCGCAAAAATATACTGTGTTTAAACACGTAAAAGTGTCCTACTTTGCCAAACTAAGGGACGGTATTTTACATTAAATGCCGTTGGTTTCTTTTACGAATAAATAACCTTTACTACGTACGGTCTTAATGCGTTTCGGGTTTTCTGGATCATCGCCAATTTTTGGACGAATTCGCGAGATACGCACGTCAATTGAACGATCTTGACCATCGTATTCAATACCACGCAGACGCTCAAAAATATCTTCACGAGAAAGAATGCGACCTGCATTAGATGCCAACAACCATAAAAGGTCATATTCTGCACTGGTAAAGTCAACCAACTCATTATTGAGTGTGACAGAACGACCACCATTATCAATTACAAGATCATCAAATTCGATGCGCTGTGCAACCTCATCTTCTGGTGCTTTGTCTGTACGACGTAATAATGCACGAATACGCGCAAGTAAAACGCGAGGTTGAACAGGTTTTGCAACATAGTCATCTGCACCCATTTCTAGACCCAACACTTGGTCCATGTCTTCGGTACGTGCAGTCAACATTAAAATTGGTTGATGGTAGTGTGGACGAACTTCACGACAAATGGTTAAACCATCTGCACCCGGAAGCATCACGTCGAGTAATACCATATCTGGTTGTTCAGCGATAATACGGCGAATCGCACGATTACCGTCTGGTTCTACCCCAACTTCAAGTCCGTTACGGATTAAGTATTCTTGAGTTAAACGAGCAAGACGCTCATCGTCTTCAACAATTAAAATTTTAGGTAACTTTTCTTCTTGGCTCATTGATTGCCCCTTATTTGATTGGGCGTATCCTATTTGAAATCCGATAGATACGCTTAAACATAGTTTGCAATATACACACGTTTACATTGTAAACAAGATGGCATTCACCAAACTGATACATCAATATCGTATTTTGTAATAAATTTTAACCTGCTACATTTTTGCAGCCGTATTTACCAATCATTTCCATGCCCTATTGCTCACAATACCAACAATTATAAATTTGGATACATTTTCATCGAATAAAAACTGACTGATTAATTCACAACTTTTTAGGCTTTCTGAAGTTATCCACAATGTTATCTATAAGCACTCTTTTTCGACTTTGCTATGCTATGCCCTTGTCGGATAAGGCATATATAACAAAGATAAAAAATAGGGATTTTTTGAGATGGATTTCTGCCAGAAAAGTTCAAAGCATTTAGTAAAATGTCAATATTGATATACCCTGAATTTTCCCGTATCTTGTGTTCAATAAATTTTTAAACCACTAGGTCTTGTGTTTAAACCTCAAACACTGTGGCATAAAAATTGCCCAGTTCAAACGGTCCTAACATAAAAATAGATGACAAATGGAGCTATGCTAGCATGAGCGTAACGAATTCAACCCCTGGTCAAATTCAGGTGATTAAACGCACCGGTGACGTTGCACCTTTTGATGCAGAAAAAATCTCTGTGGCGATTGGTAAAGCGTTCTTGGCCGTTGAAGGCCAGCAAAGCGCTGACTCCAGCCGTATTCATGACCGTATCTCTCAATTAACTGAGATGGTATTGAATACCTTTAACCGTCGTTTACCTTCTGGCGGTACCATTCATATTGAAGAAATTCAGGATCAGGTTGAACTTGCGCTTATGCGTACAGGTGAGCAAAAAGTTGCTCGCTCTTACGTGATTTACCGCGAGCAACGTGCTGAAGCTCGTAAACAAACTGGTGCTCACCACCACCCTACTTTACAAGTGACAGGTTCAAACGGTCAGCTTAAACCGCTTGATCTTGGCGCACTTGAGGCAAATATTGTTAAAGCAGCTGAAGGTTTAGAAGGCATCGATGTTCGAGCGATTATCGATGAGACTGTAAAAAACCTTTATAACGGCGTAAAAGAGTCAGACATCTCAACGACCATGATGATGGCTACTCGTACACGTATCGAACAAGAACCAAACTATACATATGTGACTGCGCGTTTATTGCGTAACGACCTTGTTGCTACAGGGTTAGAGTTCTTAGGTTTAGATAGTGACACGAATGAAGGCGACGCTTTAGAAACTTTCTTGAAGAAAGGTATCGAGCTTGATCTTCTTTCTCCAGAACTACTTAACTTTGACCTTGCAAAATTGGCTGCTGCGATTCAACCAGAACGCTCAAACCAATTTACTTATTTAGGTCTACAAACTTTATTTGACCGTTACTTCATCCACTCAGATGGTGTACGTTTCGAATTACCACAATTATTCTTCATGCGTGTTTCAATGGGTCTTTCATTGAACGAAGAAAACCGTGAAGAACGTGCAATCGAATTCTATAACTTATTGTCTAGCTTCGATTACATGGCATCTACGCCTACTCTATTTAACTCTGGTACTTTACGTCCACAGTTATCTAGCTGTTACTTAACAACGATTTCAGATGACCTTTACAACATTTATGGCGCAATGCGTGATAACGCAATGTTGTCTAAATGGGCGGGTGGTTTAGGTAATGACTGGACGCCAGTTCGTGCGCTTAACTCGTACATCAAAGGTACAAATGGTAAGTCACAAGGTGTTGTACCGTTCCTTAAAGTTGCCAACGATACTGCTGTTGCAGTCAACCAAGGTGGTAAACGTAAAGGTGCAGTATGTGCATACCTTGAAACTTGGCACTTGGACATCGAAGAATTCCTAGAACTTCGTAAGAACACAGGTGATGACCGTCGTCGTACCCATGACATGAACACAGCAAACTGGGTTCCTGATTTATTTATGCAACGTGTATTCGAAGATGCTGAATGGACTCTGTTCACACCATCTGAAACACCTGATTTGCATGACCTAACAGGTGCAGAATTTGCTGAACGCTATGCTTACTACGAAGGCATTGCGAAAGAAACCAACATGCTACATAAGAAAGTCCGTGCGAAAGACTTATGGCGCAAAATGTTGTCTATGTTGTTTGAAACTGGTCACCCTTGGATCACATTCAAAGACGTATGTAACTTACGTTCACCACAACAACACGTTGGTGTAGTTCACTCTTCTAACTTGTGTACAGAAATTACGCTGAACACGAACGAAGATGAAATCGCAGTATGTAACTTAGGTTCAATCAACCTTGTACAACACGTTCAAGGCGGTGTGTTAGATCGTGAAAAACTTGCTCGTACAGTAAAAACTGCTGTTCGTATGCTCGACAACGTGATTGACATCAACTACTACGCTGTTCCTCAAGCGCGTAACTCGAACTTGAAACACCGTCCAGTGGGTATGGGTATCATGGGCTTCCAAGATGCTTTATACGAAATGAAATTGGCTTATGGTTCTGATGCTGCGGTTGAGTTCGCTGACGAATCTATGGAAGTGATTTCTTACTACGCAATCCAAACGTCTAGCGACTTGGCACTTGAACGTGGTACTTACGAGACATTTAAAGGTTCACTTTGGGATCAAGGTATCTTGCCAATTGACTCTTTAGATATCGTACAAAAAGCACGTCCTGACCGTATGTTCGAAGTTGACCGTACAACACGTTTGGACTGGGATACTTTACGTACTAAAGTTCAAAAAGACGGTATGCGTAACTCAAACGTGATGGCGATTGCACCGACTGCAACCATTTCGAACATTTGTGGCGTGTCTCAATCAATCGAACCAACTTTCCAAAACTTGTATGTGAAATCTAACCTTTCTGGTGAATTCACAGTGATCAACCCGTACCTAGTACGTGCGTTAAAAGATCGCGGTCTTTGGGATTCTGTAATGGTGAACGACCTGAAACACTTCGAAGGTTCGGTTCAAAAAATTGCACGTATTCCTGAAGAGCTTAAAGCAATCTTCGCGACTGCGTTCGAAGTTGAGCCACGTTGGATTGTTGATGCTGCATCACGTCGTCAAAAATGGATCGACCAAGCTCAGTCTCTTAACCTTTACATCTCTGGTGCAAACGGTAAGAAACTTGATATGACGTACAAAATGGCATGGTTACGTGGTCTAAAAACCACTTACTACCTACGTGCATTGGGTGCGACTTCTGCTGAGAAATCAACCATTAACACTGGTGCATTGAACGCGGTTAAGCCTGCTACTGTTGCTGCACCTGTAACTGCTGTTGCGAAAGAAGAACCTAAAGCTGAAGTTGCTGCTGAAGAAGAAGGTTTTGGTCAAGCAGCTCCAGTGCCAATGGCATGTTCAATTGACAACCCTGATTGTGAGGCTTGTCAGTAAGTTAACTGAATTAGGAATCAACCGGGATTTATCTCATCATTGCGATCTAGCAATGGTTGATTCTTATGAGTGGTTAGCATAAGAACTCACTCTTGCTACTTCGTATTGATTGATTCCGTTTAGGAGCGAACATGTCGAAGAAGTTGAAAGATTTTCGGAAGAAAGTGCGTGTAGTTATTGAAGAGTCTGAAAGAGTTATATACCGAGTACTTCTAGTTTGTTACTTAATGACAAGTGGAAGCGCTGGACACTCCTCAGATATTCAAGCTCAAGATATTGAAGAGACATTAGTGACTCAAGTTGCTAAATCTCACAAGGAAATATAATTCAACAAATTATATTTCTAATCCCCCTAAATCCCCCTTTTCCAAAGGGGGACTTCCGTGAAAACAAAATAATTCACGGAAATCCCATCCTTTATTAAAGGAGGGGTTTGGGGAGGATTTAATATTTAACAATCAAGGACACCACCATGCCACATATGACGCATAACTATCAGTTAGGGTTAATTGCCTTGGTGGTTTCCTTTATTTTGACTTTTTATGTCCCGATCGCCTATTTCTGGTTCAAGGCATATAAATCGCGTAATCAAAATAAATAATATTTTTGTCCATTTATTTAAATTTAAAAAAACCTGCTAAGTGTCCAAAAACTGATAAAACAGACCATTTCATCACAGTCTACATTTAAAACAAGGCCTCTAATTCCGAGGTTTTTAATCGTATTTAAAATATATAACCAAATGATTTTTATTGTTTTTTTCAATTAATTATTAACAAATATTAATATTATTAAAATCAAAAAATTAGATGACAATTACTACCTCAATGGTTAATTAAACAACTATTTCATCTATCAAATTAGGCCAATAAAAACTACAATAGCTCCCAAATTTATTAAATAACTAAATCGCCTAACTTTACAAATGCTTGATTGTTTTTCACACACTCATTCATGCTTTGTAAATAAGTGAAGCGTATAATTTGTGAGAATTGATATGTCTATCCTAAGTTGGGACGATTTCGAAGATGATGAACCGAAACAAGCTGCACAAGCTCACCAGCCTGCGCCCGTCGAACCGCAAAAAACGACTGATTCGCAAGTGGTATCTAATGCACAGCACTCATCGCCGAATTTGGCAGCTGCACAACCCGCTCGAACCAGTACAAATCGACCAACAGATCCAACCGATCCGTTGGCAAGAGCATCTAACGCTCTAGAAAATCTAGACGTTGCACCTGGCTTAGAAGAGCTAGAAATGGGTGCTCAGCGTGTTCAAGTTGACGATAAAGCGATGATCAACTGCCGCGCTGACTTAAACCAACTTGTACCATTCAAATACGAATGGGCTTGGCAAAAATATCTAGACGGTTGTGCAAACCACTGGATGCCGCAAGAAGTGAACATGAACCATGACATCGCACTTTGGAAGTCTGAAAATGGCTTAACCGAAGATGAACGTACCATTGTTATGCGTTCTTTAGGTTTCTTCTCGACTGCGGATTCATTGGTTGCAAACAACTTGGTTCTTGCAATCTACCGTCACATCACCAACCCTGAATGCCGTCAGTACATCTTACGTCAATCATTTGAAGAAGCGATTCACACGCACGCTTACCAATACTGTATCGAATCTTTAGGCATGGACGAAGGCGAAGTCTTCAACATGTACCGTGAAATTCCTTCAGTGGCTCGTAAAGCAGCTTGGGGTCTGAAATATACACAATCTTTAAGTGATCCTACGTTCAAAACAGGTACACCTGAAAACGACCAAATCTTGCTTCGCAACTTGATCGCGTTCTACTGCGTACTTGAAGGTATCTTCTTCTACTGTGGTTTCAGCCAAATCTTGTCTATGGGTCGTCGTAACAAGATGAATGGTGTTGCTGAGCAATTCCAATACATCTTACGTGATGAATCTATGCACTTGAACTTTGGTATCGACATGATCAACCAAATCAAGATCGAAAACCCTCACCTATGGACTGCTGAGTTCCAAGAAGAAATCATTCAAATGATTCTTGAAGGTACAATGCTTGAAATCGAATATGCACGTGACACTATGCCACGCGGTGTATTGGGTATGAATGCAGGCATGATGGAAGAATACTTGAAGTTCATCTGTAACCGTCGTTTAAGCCAATTGGGCTTGCCTGAACAATTTGCTGGAGTGAATAACCCATTCCAGTGGATGTCAGAAATGATGGACTTACGTAAAGAGAAGAACTTCTTTGAAACTCGCGTAACGGATTACCAAACTGGTGGCGCGTTAAGCTGGTAATTGATAAATATTTAAACCCTCTTCGGAGGGTTTATTTTTTGAGAATAAAAGATCTCTTTCATAAATCAAAAAACGATCTTCTTTTTGGTTAATATTTGCACTCCGGATTTCTTAGCATTCGTGCATAATCTGCGGATGAAATACATCGATTCAAACAAGCTTTCTGATCCTCAGTT
>NZ_VPAO01000049.1:0-29575 GCF_013419235.1 Acinetobacter sp. YH12098 | reverse complement strand
AAAAAGAGATCCGATTGCATTTGAACAAGCAACACAGCAGATTGAAAAATTACGAGAGCAAGCGGCACGTGGTGAAATTATATTAGGTTATGTTGATGAAACAGGGTTTTCATCTACACCTGATAACACTAAATATAAAAAAAATGGAAGAATAATTTACTAAGTTATTGTTTTTAAGTTGATCCTTGTTTTATATGGGGGTGATAATAACTTCTGATTACTAGTTTTTACCTTAAATATACCGATTGAAAGATTCATTTAAAGGCTATGAATACATGAGTTTTACAGTTTGGCTAGGTCAGCATGAGTACTTTTCACAAGATTTAAGATCGACCATGAACGTGATTAAGTTATAGGGGATTGATGAAATAGTTTTTATGAATTTCTGGCTTTCTGGGCTGATTTTATCAAATTCATGTCTATGCAAAATTGCGACATATTTCTCGTGCTGGTAGTTATCCAGAGTTTGGTCTGCATCTATCCATAGTGCAGACCTTTTTTTGGTGACAGTTTTTTCTTAGTGATTTTCGATCTGGATGTAGTGATTTCACGTTTGCAGAATATATCTTGGCGGTGATCCATCTAATATTCGTGATTATAAAGAGAGCTAATTCACAGGTTCTACAGATTATGTAGCGACTAACTATATCAAAGTCTATTTGCAGTTGATGGTTGGCGCTTAGTTTATATTTACGCTTAGGTTTCAGTTAAAAAATCAATATTCTGTTGAATCCGTGATTGAATCATCTGTAGGGTAGATTCTCGAATTTGATGGGGATACAGGCGCTGCGCAATTTGACTAAATTGAAGTGCAATTTCACGCATGGTCAAGATGATCTCATCGACTTCTAGAGTAGTCAGATTAGCTTCTGAAGTACCGAGTTTATGTATGTCATTTCGGGAAATATTGAGCGCTTCTCCCATAATGTCCATTTGATGATAACCACCTGGACCCTCGCAGAAGGTCACATCATAGGCTGGAGCCAATTTCCATTGACCATTTTTCTCCATGAGAAATGAAAAGTTCTTAGTATGGTCATCCCGATTATTGAAAAGCACATTAAACACAGCACGTTTAAAAGCATGCAATCTTTCTCGTACATCTTGCGTACACATCAAGGTTGCCCGGAGAAAATTGCGATAGTCTAGGCTACCTGGAACTTTATAGTCTGCTCCTGTATATGCAGCCAAACTCTGCATTGGAATCCGCATACCATTTTGACGATCGAATCGTTTAGAAGCAAAAGCCGTTAAACCATTGGGCAAATTAAAGAAATGGGTATCTGGAGTCTCAATTGCACAAAGTCGCAAACATTCTGCATAGACGGCTTCAATGGCGCAGACTTCAGGATGCTCTTGCTGAGCAGGAAACTTAATCAGCCAGGCTTCATGTTGATCAGAATCTTGAGTCGAAAACTCTAAATTGACAGGATCTCGGTAAACCAACGCTTTTGGTCTGGCACCTTGAGGGGAGCCACCCATGACCAATAAATGCTGTAGAAATTCACCACCTTCACCTTTGAGTACTTCTTGAACTTCCTGGGCCAGTTGTTGTAAAGGGATATTTTCTGAGGTTTGCATGTCAGCAACACAAGGTTCAAAGGAGAGGGCACCCATTGCGTGACTACTAATATAGGTCAGACGCTCCAAAGGTCCAATTCGTGCTGAATTTAAGCCAATTTTTTTGAAATATCGATCCATCAACATCATGCCCCAACCATCTGGTAAAGCGTCATAGACTGGACCTGGGAGTCCCATTTGATGAGTAGGAAAACCTTGTCTGAATGGTAGACCTTTTAAAGGCAGCAAGTAAGAAGAGAGCTCAACACCTTGCTGTATTGCTTCTGGACTATATTCAAAAGCAATGGTGGGTCTACCTGTCGTGGCTGTTGAACTAATCAGCGTTCCCCATAACCATGATTCGCCCCAACCGTTGTAATAAACATTAAGTCTATTGAGCATTATCCCTTCCTCTTAATACGGTGGCGCTTACTTTGACTCTCATAGCGAAGAATGTCATTCACACTGTTAAGCTGAGGTTTAAATAGTTCCTGAAGTTCGTTTAATCGACCCAAGACCATTGCAATACGGACTAAATTTTCAACAGATACATTTCGTCCCGCTTCAAGATTCGAAACTGTATTCACGCCGACACCAGCGCGTGCTGCTACCTCAGCTTGAGACATCTCCAGAAAGAGTCGTTGCTTACGTAAACGCTCACCTAAAAGAGTCACAACTTCTTCTGGTTTAGTGAAATATAAATCCATTAAATTGGGTCTTAAGAATGAATAATTTAATTAAATCACAAAATAATGGAATTAATCTATAGCTATAGTGTGGCTAAGGAGGGCTTTGTTGCACAGCACATCAGAAGGGTAGGTATAGTCCTTGGGTATCGGTTACAGA
The DNA here is from genome assembly GCF_013419235.1 of Acinetobacter sp. YH12098. Lineage (NCBI taxonomy): Bacteria > Pseudomonadati > Pseudomonadota > Gammaproteobacteria > Moraxellales > Moraxellaceae > Acinetobacter > Acinetobacter sp. YH12098. The sequence goes on along the minus strand of NZ_VPAO01000049.1, from coordinate 27,169 downwards.
AAATCATCAGGATGTACTTTGACTGATTGTTGATACGGAGATTTCAGTATTTTCATTTTTCCTAATAGGTCACATTACTTAGAAAGGGTTCTTCGAAAATTAGTTCATACTTTAAAAATCCTATAAATATTGAGGATATTTTCTTAATGCTTTCAATATAGCATGCGGCTATATGTAACTCGAACGGGCTTAATCTGCCTTTCAGTATAAATTTTTTGGTTCTTTGCACTTTAGCGTGAAGATTGTTACGATATGGACTCATCCATGAGATAACCCGCACATGAGCGCTACCAAGAAAGCAGACAAGTAAGCCGCAGCAACCTTCGTTTTCGGTTGTTGCGGCGTTCTCAAGAACCTAGTTGCTCTGCAAGAGCGCCGCCAAATTCTTAACTTAAGGAGATGGCTTCGTGCGCTCAAAAGATTTTTCTTGGCGGTATTCTCTTCCCGCCACGCTATTGCTGTTATCACCATTCGATTTGCTGGCGTCACTGGGCATGGATATGTACCTGCCCGTGGTGCCTTTCATGGCGGATGCACTTGGGTCCGGTGCAGGGACGATCCAGCTGACGTTGACGGCATACCTGGTTTTGCTTGGAGCCGGACAGCTTCTCTTCGGCCCACTGTCGGATCGGCTGGGTCGCCGCCCCGTTTTACTTGGTGGCGGGATTGCCTATATTGCGGCTTCATTCGGCCTCACCGTAGTTTCATCGCCAGAACTTTTTCTGAGCTTCCGCGTTCTTCAGGCCTGCGGCGCTTCGGCATGTCTCGTTTCCACTTTCGCGACGGTACGCGACATCTATTCGGGCCGTGAGGAAAGCAACGTCATCTATGGCTTGCTCGGCTCTATGCTTGCGATGGTTCCTGCGATAGGCCCACTGCTAGGAGCGCTGGTCGACGCGTGGCTCGGATGGCGCGCAATCTTCGGCTTGCTAGGGATGGCAATGATAGGCGCTGTTATCGCAGCCTGGCGACTCTGGCCAGAGACTCGGCGGCACCGGACGGCAGACCTACAGTGGTCGCAGCTATTGACTCCTGTGAAACACCTGAACTTCTGGCTGTACACGCTCTGTTACAGCGCGGGGATGGGCAGCTTTTTCGTCTTTTTCTCGACCGCCCCCTGGCTAATGATGGGGAGGCAAGGGTTATCGCAACTTAGCTTCAGCTTGCTATTTGCTACAGTGGCCATCGCTATGATGGCTACAGCGCGAATCATGGGACGACTGATTCCCCGGTGGGGAAGCCTGAAGACCTTACGAGTGGGAATGGGGTGTCTGATGGCGGGAGCGCTGTTGCTCGCTGTTGGCGAGACATTGGCACCGGTCTCGGTGCTTGGCTTCATCGCCCCGATGTGGCTCGTGGGTGTTGGTATCGCCACTGCGGTATCGGTGGCACCCAATGCCGCTCTTCGAGGTTTCGATCATATCGCTGGGACCGCTACAGCAGTCTACTTCTGTTTGGGTGGACTACTGTTAGGGATTATCGGGACACTCATTATTACGCTTTTATCGACTGGTACCACCTGGCCGATCATCGCTTATTGCCTCATCCTCGCAACAGCAGTGCTTTGTCTGTCCTGCATCAATCCCAACAGACGCCATCTCAGCCAAGAAGAACATGATGCCTTGGCGCTACAAGGCACCGATAGCGCGCAATCGGTCCATGATCATGACTAGCGCTGATGTTTGGAGCCTGTTCTGGAAGGGCTTTTCGCCAGCGTCTCATGGGCTTCTAGATGAACAGACTTTGCTGATCCGTCTTACACACGACGAGGAGCATACGCCAATTTGTAGCCGATGCGATTGCCCTTGTTTCCTGGTACATGACATCAATTGGCGCCGAGTTCGCGAGTCACCAATTATGCAGTATCGCGTCGAGTTGGATGTACCTGTGCGGCGGCTGCGTTGTCCACAATGCGGTCCAACCAGAGAGCGGATCGATTGGCTACCACCGCGCTCCCGTATTACGCAATCATTGCGCAACTGGATTGAGAAATTAGTACAGATGCTGCCCGTCAGTCATGTTGCCAATCTTTTGGGCTTGCATTGGCATACAGTCAAGACTATTGACATGGAGCGGCTCAAACGTGATTTGCACGAGCCAGATCGAAGTCGATTGCGCCGCCTGATGATGGACGAATTCGCCTTGCACAAGGGTCATCGCTACGCCACGGTGGTCGCCTGTGCCGACACCCAGCAAGTGGTGTGGATTGGCGAGGGCCGCTCGCGTGAGGCGATCCGGCCGTTCTTCGAGTGGTTAGGCGATGCCCGGAACCAGATCGAGGCAGTGGCCATGGACATGAACTCAGCCTTCGATCTTGAAGTGAAGGCCCAGTGCCCCAACGCGGTGGTGGTCTACGACCTGTTCCATGTGGTGGCTAAGTATGGCCGCGAAGTGATGGATAGAGTGCGAGTTGATCAGGCCAATCAACTGCGAGATGACAAGGTCGCCCGCAAGGTGATCAAAAGCAGCCGTTGGATACTGTTACGCAATGCTGACAACCTTGAGCCCGAGCAGGCGGTCAAGCTGGACGAACTCCTGGCCGCCAATGCGTTCTTGACTACGGTGTACGTGCTCAAGGACCAACTTAAGACGCTATGGTTTGCGGAAAGCGAGACGACGGCCAGAAGCGCCTGGCGGGAATGGGCCGGCATGGCCCTCGGTAGCGGAATTGATGCTTTGGTACGATTTGCCAAGAAGCTGGAGCCATATATGGAGGGTATCGTTTCCAGTGCCCTCCACCGGCTGAACACCAGCGTGCTGGAGGGCATGAACAACCGGATCAAAGTCATTAAGCGGATGGCCTATGGATACCGCGACACGGACTACTTCTTCCTCAAGATCCGTGCTGCATTTCCCGGCAAAGTGCGATGAACTAATTTTTTGGGCGTGAGAGGGGAGAGGTGTGAGGGCAAGCAATTTATATCGTGGATACTTCTAAATTACTTATGTAATAGAAGGTGGTAAACATGGATTTAGAGGTAATAACACTAAATATAAAAAAATTGGAAGAATAATTTATTAAATTATTGTTTTTATGTGGTTATTGGTGATGTTATGAATAATAATAACTTTTTTCTTGATGAATTTTACCTAAAAAAATTGATCAGATAATTTTCTTTAAATGTCATGCATACATAAATTTGACAGTTTGAAGGGATCGGTATGTGCATTTTTCACAAGGTTAAAGATCGACCATAAATGTGATAAACGGCAGAGGATCATTGAAAAATGAATGGATTTAAACACTACATGTATGCACGAAAAAAAGTATCGCTGCGGTTCTGCTGACAGGCTGTATTGAGCATTGAATGCAAATGATGTAGTAATTGTCTACAGGCTATAGGACCAGCATGAAGAAGAATGAAATGTAGTTGCCAATTTATAACCTTGGTTGAAAAGCATAGCATTGTTATTCGGAGAAGTGAGGTAAGCCATCCTTCTCTTATTCATTTAAAATGATTCTTACTCAACTGATCTCGACTCATGGGCTGGTTCCAATTAGACGGATAATAACTTCCATCCCCTATCTTTTTCTTACCACATTTCTTGCATTTAATCCCTTCTTTGGAGATTTGATTCAGCATCACTGTTGTCGGTTGAATCAAATCAATGACATAGTTCGTTGGTTCAGGAAAAGCAGAAGAGGCTGCTTTATTGCAAAAGAGAACATTCGGATCAAATGGATTGGATTGCACAAAAGCCATGATACAGCCACAGAGTAATTCACCTGCATGTAATCTGTAACATCCATTCAGGTCATCAGACGAAGATTAATCTGAAATTTAAGCACTAAACACCATAAATCTATGTATGGGCAGACTTTTTTGAGACATATGTTGATAAACATGCGGCAAGTTACATTGCTTAAAAGTCTATCTAAGTTAACGATCTATTCAATTCTGGATAAGTAATCTGAATATTACGATCCTAAATTACCCGAAGAGTATTAAGATTTCTAAGAATCGTGATTGTTGGTTTATTTGGGAAATTAATCAGTGGATTGAAGCAAAGATGATGGCTCATTAAGGATTGTGGGCTTCGACTACTTAAATTTTAGGTATTTTGAATAAAGCATATTTCAAAAATCTTAATTAATGGATTTAAATTACCATAAAAACCTTCAATATTGGCTTGAATCCATTGTTGTTGAGAGTCAATGCGAGACCAATCAATACCATAACCACAATGAGCAATCAGATGCTCAAAGAAAATCCGTTGTGTACGTCCATTACCTTCACGGAATGGGTGTATGACATTAAGCTCACAATACAAGTCGGCAAGTTGAGGAATCAGTTGTTGTGGTGCTAAGCCTTGAAAGTATTTTTTTTCTTGAAGCGGTTTGAGTAGTTTATTGGTTTCAATTTCAATACGGGAAAAATTACAAAAACGGGTGTCACCTTTGGAAATATCGATTTGTCTTAACTTTCCTGCCCAGTCGTATAAGTCGCCAAAGAGCTGCGCATGAATTGATTTTAAGTATTGTAAGTCGTAAGGTGGTTCAGCATATTCAATTAAGTTACTTGCCAATCCAGACAGTTCTAGTTCAGCTTGTTCTAAAATTTGTTCATCACGAATATTGAGTTTGTTCTTTAGGATATTTGTGCCAGGGTAACAATACAGGCTGTCACCCATTTCCCCATATTTATCCATACATGCACCTGACTAAGATTCGGGTTGCGAATACTTCTTATATTTTTGCAAGATTTCAGCTTTACTTTGTTGAGTTGTTTGAGCTGTCGTTGTAATGCCTTCAAGCTTTAGGCTGGCTTGATAGTTTTGCGAACGTGTCGCTTGAATATATTTTCTTTTCTGTTCAGTGGTTCTGAGCATTTCGAAACTCCATTGATGCTACACGTGAAGTAAGTATAGCAGAGAATCTTTTTGATCAATGCTGCATACACAGCATTTCTAAAATGTAATACAACGGTATTGTTTCATGTAATAACAGAAAACTAAAAAAAAGTGGAAGAATTCTTAAAATTTAGACCACCCATGATAAGTAAACCATATGTATTTGTTGATAATTGTAATTTTGAGAAAATTTAGTTGATAAATTAAATGAATTTTAATATACAAAGATATGCTCATTTTTTATATCGATAAAAATGTTAAAATTTGACTATTTAGTAAAAAATATAGAGATATTTATGGGGCAATTTATCATGCCCTTTTGCTTTGAGCGACAAAATGTTCAATTTAAGATAGTAAAAATTAACTCAGAACTACTGAAAATCAAAAAGATTAAACAGAGCCAGAAAGTAGTAGTACAAGCAAAGTTCAAAATAATCTATGTGAAAATTTGGCAAAAAATATTGCTATTAATGCAAACGGAGCCAGGCTTACGTGTGCATTCTAATTATGTTGCAATCTTACAGTTGATACATAATCTTGATGATTTTATCGAAAAATCACAACAACACTTGTGCTTTGAAAGAAAAGCTCAGAAAGAACTGGATGCTAAATTTTTTGCAAGATTTTTTAAGCTAACAAAGAATTCAATAAAGGATCAACTTTTACCAAATCGTTCTGATCACAATGAATTTAAACAATGCAACGTGATAAAAATATTAAGCGAAAATGAATATGCCAAACATTGAAACACAAGAGCAATTCTTAGATTTAGCAGAAAAATATCAACAAGATTATTGTCTATTACGTGATGATATTGTAAATACACAATTTGTCGATCTATCAGATGATTTGTATAAAGATGTCTACGCTCTATACAAATTAGCACAACAAATTTATAGCTATATATCAGGCTCCAGACAGATCGGTAAGTATTCTTTTTTAGCTGCTGTGAGTTTTTTTGCATGTCCAGATTCTAGTAATACACAAGAGCTGTCATCGCAACGTTATTTGATTCTACAAGCGAGTTTTTTAACATATCGGCAGTATCAAGAATTTGCAAAAATTGATAAAGCTGAGAATAAGCAAAAACATGTTTGTGACCTATTACGCTATGTCTCACGATATGTGCTGGATTCTAATCATGCTGAATTATTTCATGAATGTAGTAAGCTGCTAAATTGTTATGTCACGTACGAACGTAATTTGAAAAAAGAGGATCGTAATCAACTTTTTAATATTAAAGATTTCGAACAAGTACAAGTCATAGAGTATTTATCGGCTCTATTAATAATTTTTAAAAGACTAGATGATCGTCGTGTAGTTCATCGTCAGCGTAAGTCAAAAAAAAGCAAAGTTTTGCAATGGCCGACGAAAAATGAACTCAAAAAATTTCGTGAAATTAAAACGGGTAAGCAAGTAGATATTGGACATAACGCAAAGATTAGTATTTATGATGCCGCTCTTCACAAAGATGAAGAGGGTGAAGTTGATCTATTAGATCCTGAAATGGAGTTTTATTCAGAAGATGAAAAGTCTAAAAATTTAAATTATATACTCAGCGATAATGCGACGCATCTAATGCGGCATCGCCAGCGCCGTCATGCTCCTTTTGTTACAAATCCACATTATTTGGCGCCAGATATACTGAAGCAAATTGTTTATGTGTTGAGAACCGAGTTATCCGGGCACTGGAGGGATGCTGCAATCGCTGCAGCATGTTTATTGTCACTTTTGACGGGATTATCACCCGTCGCACTGATGGATTTTAACGAGCTTATTCAAGATGGAATTTTGATCCAGAATGGTTCAAGTAGACGTCGCGAATATTTACTCAAATTAAATCTTAAAATTACAGAGCAGAAGATTAAGAGCTTAAATCATGTGCGGTGGAATGAAGTGATGACACATCAACTACATTTACCTTCTGCTTGGTTTGACTATATAGAACAAGCATCGAATCCACTAATTTCATCAACACACATTAATACGAAACTTAAGAATTGGCTTGATAATCGGTTTGTAGGTTCGATCACTGTAGAAAAACTGCAGGCTCAATTATATTTTCATATATATTATGAAACATATAATGAATATCTTGCTCATGTAATTGCTGGGCGGGATAGTCAGCATCACATGCCTGGTATCTATTATGGCGGGCTACCGAAAACTCAACTCAGTAGCACATATCTAGCCTTTTTAGAAAAAGCACTTACACCACATTCCACACATTTTACTGAAGACACGGCTGAACTAAAAATATTGCAACAACAATTCAAAGTGCAATCTGCATTATCTATAGGAAGGATAGGGAGCCAACTGGCACTTGAACCCAATTTTGTGAAAGAGCAATTCCATATTTTACATAGACATTGTCACGAAAACATCCAAGAAGATAAGCACATTATTAATCAACTTAATGCATATGCGTGTTGGATGTGGCATATCAGTTTGTTGAGTTTGGCAAGTCGGCCTAAAAAAAACCTGTTGGGGAATTTGGATGATTATTGTGTTGAGCTCAAGCTTTTATATGTGAATGATAAAAAAAATAGTAAAGCAAGAAAAGATGGTCGTTTTATCCCTTTATCTGATTTTTTCATAAAAACACTGCAAAATTACACTGCCTTTTTAGAACAAATTATTGAAGCGTACGGTTCATTTTTTAGACAAGTCTTTGCAAAGAAGAAGATAACTGTAAATGATCTTTTTGGTAAGGTCATTTTTAGTAAAGATATCTTGCCGATAACTGTCAAAGAATGGCAGAGCAGGAAAATTAAGTTAATCCCTTTATCGAGAAAATGGGTGAATTCATATATGCAAGGAGTCTTTCCAAAGAATATGTATTCGAATTGGTTACGTCATTTTGACATGAACTTTTTGATGCATGAGCAGCAAGAGGGTAAACCAGCATTAGCTTTTCACTTAATTCAGGCCCTGTATGGTCATGACCAACGTGACCGAGAGGCTTTTCATCCGCATTCTTCACTTATCCCGAATGTCTATGTACAGCAAGCCCGCCAGCAATTGCAAGATAATGTCAAATCTTTATCGATTAAACACTTAGAGCGAAAATAGTTGTATGCAAAAAATCAAAGAACTAATAAAACCACAACTAGATGATCTATTTGTTGATATTCATAAAATGGTGAAAAAGTCGCTAGATAGACAGCCTTCTCCACCTGAAGTATTGACGAAAGAAATGCAGCAAAAACTTGATCAGCAGATCGCTGAAAAATGGCATGACATTAAAGATAGTGTTGATTGTTTGAGTCAAAAGTTGAGCCGAGACGAACAATCAAAACTGATGCAATTTACTGAAGATGAATTTAATAAAAGAAGGAAGCAATTCAACCAGAATGTAGATAAAAAATCATACAGAATTAAGCTAAATCCACATACTAAACGGATCGTACTGCCTAGAAAAATTGAGAGTACAGAGTCACGGTTAGAACAGGGGCATCTACATATCCATGTACTTAAGGAATTAAGGCAGTATTGGCAAGATTCATTTGAATATTGGAATGAACCAAAGTACTTATGGGGAAATTTATGCTTAAGTTTTATATATATTTCAGGCTGTGCAGATGAACAGCATTTGATTGCTATTCAGAAGCAATTGCAGGAGGCCATTGAGCTTGGTACAGATCTGAATTGTTTTCGGTTATACCATTCGGACTACAAAAAAATCACTAATCCATTGTTACTACATTATCGTGTTGAAAACTCTCAATATGGCAACGATGTAGAACAGGGAAAGTTGTACCAATGGAAACATGTTTTTTTTAACCCATATGCGCAGTTCATTTTGCAATATTTAAAAAAGTTGAAAGCTGCTCAGAAAGAATTTTGTCTGCAACATTCAGTTGAAGATTGTATTTTAGAAAGCTTGAGTAAGATAGGCAGGAAAAAAAGTCTTGGGGATCTGCAATATCAAATTAAACGCCGTGGATTTCGTGCATTTAATGATGTGCAAATGGTACTCGAATTTAATCCAAACCTCAGCATAGATATATTTTTGAGTAATGTGCTTCAGCAAGAGATTAATACTGTTGCTTTAAGGCCATCCGAATTTAGATTGCTGTGGAATAATGATTACAATCAAGTCACAGAACCAGATAATCGCCCTATTCATTTTGAACAAGAGCAGTTACTTCCTGAAGTTCCGACTGTTCAAAGCAAATTACAAACGATTCCGTATGAGTTGATGTTGTTTGGTCAAAAGAAACGTAAAGGTCAAAAAGTTGAGCGTTTAGATAAAAAGAGGAATAAAGAAGAACGCACGCTACGTTTTTGGCAAGAAACTAGAAGGGTGTTAGAGGAGAAGATAGTTGATGCTAATACGGAGGAAAAGTCTTTAATTGATGCTCAACTACGCTTAATTCACTGGTTAATGCATTTAAAAAAACGAGGGCTTCAATTATCAACTATTGAAAGCTACTTAGGATCGTTTGGCAAAGAATTTATATTTGAGATTTGGCTCAATAAATTAGATTTAAAGCAACAATCCATAGATGACTATGAGGATTTATATCGGCAGCTATTGAAATACAGCAGTGAACGTGATGAAAAAGCAGTTCAACGAGATTCGGTGAAAGGAAAAACCTCTCGTAAGATGCACCAAAGCGCAGAATACCGTTTTGGTCGCCTAAAAGATTTTCATCAATTCTGTATAGAGAATTATGATGCTCCAGGGGTATTGGTGTTACAGAATTCAAGTTTTAAGCATTTACAAATTTGCAATGCACGGCTAGTGAGTCCTTTGCTATTTGGCAAATTATTGGAAAAACTAGAAAATTTAAGTCAAGAGCCAACGGCATCAGAGTGGGTCGATCATCTGAGTTGTTTAAAGCTGATGTATTTACTAAGTTATAGAACTGGACTTCGATTAAATGAAGTTCGTTGTCTTAAAATACAAGATATTATTTGCCCAGAGCTACTTTATAAAGAAAAAGAAAATACAGTTTTTAATAATATCACGCTTCATATCCAAGACAATTCATATCGCCGTCTGAAAACGCGAAGTGCGAATCGTCAAATACCATTGAAAATTGCATTGTCAGAACATGAGTTTTTAGTAGTACAACGTTACATACAACATCGTTATGAGCAATATTTGGTTAATCAGCAGGATGATCTACTTTTTAGTGTGAATCATCGTGTATTAACTGATCAATGTATCAGCAAAATTACAGTAGATTTGTTTAGTCAAATATTAGGTATGCATCATGGCTTTAGTTTTCATACATTACGCCACAGTGCTGCTAACTATCTAGCAATAACTTTGCTCGGTTCAAAAGAAATGATCAAGACCTACACAGATTGTCCTTGGGTAAAAGCAAAAAAGATGAGGGATTTATTGTTTGGTATGAAAGCACGTGCTCAAGAAGAGATTATTCAACATAAATGGCAGGTGCTCGCCTCTTGGATGGGGCATAGCAGTATTGAGCAAACGGCTTCAAATTACCTTCATGTTTTGGATTTATTAGCAGTCGATCGAATTTATAATTCGCCGTGTATCATTTCAAAAAAAGTATTAGAACAGTGTTTTAGTCCAGTGAAGTCAAGTACAGACTACATAAACCTAAATCGTTATACTCAGCAGCAGAAATGGTTTAATTCTTATCAGCAAACACAGCCAGTTACGATGGCTGGCCGACAAGAAAAGAAGTTTAGTATAGAGAAGAGTACTCTGACACCTTTTCAACGTTTGATAAGTTTTAGAGAAGGTCGATTAAGCGAAGATACCCAAGCTCAAGAATGGATGCAACGATGTCAATGGATGAGCACTAAATGGATGGATCGCCAAAAATTTAATTTAAAAACGAATTATGTTTATAGTAAGAATTTAGAAGAGAGTTGGTTTGATGAACTTTACGAAAAGGCTAAAAAACTGACTCGTCCAGATGAAATAATTCCTCTCCTTGATTTTCATTATAAAGATGATAGGCAGCAAGATGCACTGAAAGAAAAGAACATGGTTAAGGCGCTTAAAATATTATTATTATTTGGAAAACTGCGTAAGAATTTTCTACATTTTCAATGCCGAATGAAAGGTGATGAGCAACAAATTGTTAATTTTATTACTGGTATAGAGCCAATGTTAGGAGATCATCTGTATTTAGAAAAACAAAACTACCCAGTTAATTTGGATGCTCCTGAGCGAACCGTTAAATTTAGTTTTCAAAGAGTTGTCGGCTCTAACAAAAAAAATGTTACTCCGCTGGTTATATTTAATTTAATGTTAAAAATGATGCAAAAAGATGAACTCTGGATCAAATAGCCTAAGCATGTTAAAGGGGAATTGTTTAGAAATTTCCCTGTTTATAAGTAAACTGCCTTTATGAAAAGCACCATGCTGACTTGGATTAATAAGCGGAATGTAGTATCACAGTTTGATCGCTGGATTTACGAAAATGGTGTGAAGATTAGCGGTATGGTAAATCGATGAGCTAAAGTGTTGTAGTCCAAACTCGATCTGACAATTACCCATTTTTTAGTGTGCCCGTCAGGTTAAATTTGAACTGAATTTTTCTCAGCCCAAATTCATTTCCAATCAAGTTATGTTTCAAGTGGCGTGCGAACACTGCACAATTTAATTCACGGTGCCTAAGACAGGTATCAACTTCGGACCAGCCATTCTAGCTTTGCTAATGATTTCCACCAGCTCATCATAAGTCAGTTCAAACTTATCCTCACTATCAAATACATAGACCATATTCTTGCCTTCATGTTCAGGTGGAGTAGGTGGTACAAATCGTTTCGGGATAAGAATTTGTGCGAGTTGTTCGTCAGTTAATTTAAATAAGTGCATGTTTTTATCCTACTGTTCCTTAAAATGTATTCAAACATACTCAAGGACTAATTCGCACTCTGTTAATGTCTTGTTGCCAAGCGTGTAACTAGAGCCTGAGTCGGTCAGTTCCGACTTGTAGCGGTCAGTCCGTTCTTGCAATATACGCTTTACAGTTTTGTAAGGCGTATAACGACTTATCTCATTGTCGTTTAATCTTGCAAGCACGTTTCTCGCAGCATTCCAATCAGCTTGCACAACTTCCCCATTGAAACGGTGAAAACGATCTCCCTTACGTGTACCTATTAAAAGGCCATGCAAGAAAGAATCACTTTGCGAAGTATATGCAGAATTGACTAGATGCACCGTAGAACCTCTACGGTGAGATATAGAAGTTAGGGCATTAGCTAACAAACCTTTAGCCCATGTATTTAAGCGTCTATTGGTGTTTTTGCCATAGTTGCGTTTACTTTGAATTGGGGATGTTAAATCTTCCGCAACAATCACTTTGGCTTTATCAACCAACTTGTGAGTTGCTGTAAATATTAATGTTTTGAGCTTTGCTTTTTGAGTATCTTGTCGCTTATCTAGTTTTTTTCGACCTAGATTATTTAACTCAATTTTCTGTTTCTTGTGCGGTTTGGCTTTAGAAATCGCTCTGAGCTTATTTCTACGTTTGTACTTTTGATTTAGGTAGTCTGATTCACTTGAGATCAATTTACCTAAACCATTGCCATATACTTCACCATCAGAATCCACAAAGGCTTCTGAATAACCTTTATCAACACCTACGGTTTCCTGACCACAATCCTGTGTTTCAACTGCATCATAAGTTGAGTGAACTTCAACATTACCGTTTTTTAGAATGATTCTAAGTGTGCCTTGTGGCGCAAAATCAACAGTGGTGTTTAGTGGAATTTTAATGGTTTGTCGAGGGACTAGACTCGGCACTTTAAGCCAACATTGACCATTTAACTCAAAAGTTTTACACATATCCGCACGAACAATAATTTGATTATGTGTGTGATTAACACCATGCTTAAAGTGATTACGCATTTGACGATGGAGGAAATTATCAGTCATCCATTCATCTTTTTTAAGCAAGGTGTATAGTCTTTTTTGTTCATTATTACAGGAGGTGCGTTTTCGGATCGCCTGCTTTACTTTGTCTTTTGATGCTTCTCGATAGGCTTTAATATCACCTATGCAATCACGTAGCGTTTCTTTCCACGCATTTGCAGAAACACCAAAGTCACGACTTTCTTTCATCCACGCATCACGAATAGCTCTGTCACTGATATTCAAACCTGAAATAGCACCATATTTAGCCCACACCTCGCTACGAATACGACCAAGTAAAACAGCTTGTTTCTCAAGCTGTTTGTACTTTTGCACATTCAAGTTTTTACAATGGTGGATGCGTGTTAATTTCACAAAGTCATGCCTAGGTTAAGGGATTGGATAATCAATAGATATGGATGCTAATATACCAAGACACTCACCTAAAATACAAAAGATAATCATTTAAATCTCTAATAAATACCCACCTTGCCACTACTGAATCGACATAGACAAAATGAGAACTTATGCAAATATTTGTCTATATTTTTAGTTATAGTTAATTACTCTCGTAAAACAGCTGACGAAGTCCGAGATAGAATCATTGCGTCAAAACAAACGTGATGCTTATGCACTTATGATGAAAATGAATTAATTATTATTTAATTAAGTTAAAAGACTGCTATATAGCGGTCTTTTTTGTTTTTGAGCTCTACAAATTTTAATGAGTACATATAGTTACTTTTATAAAAATGATAATAAAGGGTAGAGGAGGTCATCTAAGAATTTAAAGCACAAGACTTATTTAACATTGATGACAGAAAAAGTGAGTTGTTGGGAACTTAAAGAAGAGGTGGTACTTATAATGGTTACTAAAATACAAATACTTAAAATATTAAATATATAAAACAATATATTACAAATATATATGATGCGTAGTGTACGCATCATACATAAAGCGTTCTATTTTGATATAATTGATCCAATCAACCCATTGTTAGGTTTCATTTAAATTCCATGAGTCTTACTGAAATTAAAGTTCGCCAAGCTCATTGTAAGGAAAAAACCAGTTTTTTATCCGATGAAGATGGGCTTAGCCTGAAGATTGAGCCGAGTGGAAGAAAATCTTGGTGCTATCGCTATACAGATCCACAAACTAAAAAACGTCGACGCATTCAGTTAGGTCGTTATCCTGATTTATCGCTGAAAAAGGCACGACAAGTCAGAGATGACTTTAAAGACAATGATTTCTGTTTTGAACAAGATACTGCCTCTAATGTCATCACCTTTGGTAAGGTCGGGGAGGAGTGGTTACAGTTCAAACTGAAAAATGCCTTCAACGATCTACCCCGCTGTGGTGTACTACAGTTAGCAGAAAGATGCTTACAGCAAGATATTTATCCAGACCTTCAGGATCTACCTTTTCAAAACATCAAGCGTTATGACCTGGTTTCAGTAATCAAAAAAATAGAGGGACGCCAAGTAAAAGAACCTGTCAAGAAAGCTTGTAGTTATTTGAACCAAATTTATGACTACGCTGTAGCGATGGGTTATTGTGAATTCAACATCGCGCATGGTTTAAATAAAATCGCCATTAACAGTAAAATCAAGAAAAATTATCCGTATTTGAAAGCGGAGGATATATCTGATTTTAAGTATAAATTACAAAAATTGGATGCCCATCCGATTATTAAAAAAGCACTGCTGTTCAAATTACATACTGGCGTGCGAGGGGCTGAATTGTTATTGGCTGAGCCTCATCATTTTGATTTAAATGAAAAAGTCTGGAAAATACCTGCCTTGCATATTAAACAGTTTCGACGAAAAGTCATATTAGGCCATGAGATTCCCGACTTCTTAGTTCCACTTTCAGATCAGGCTTTAGATATTTTAAAAGACGTCATGCAATGGTCATACGGTGAAAAGTACATTTTTGCTAGCCCACGGAAACATAATCAACCGATTCATTTTAATACATTAAATATGGCTATACGTAAGATGGGCTATGGAAAACATCAATTATCCTCTCATGGACTACGTTCCACTTTTAGTACCATTTTGAATGACTCAGGTTTGTTCCAGGATAACTGGATTGAGGCACAACTTTCACATATTGATAAGAACCGTACCCGTGCCAGCTATAATCACGCTGACTATTTAGCCCAGCGGACTGAAATGATGCAGTGGTGGGGTGATTATTTAAGTACTGCTAAGTGAAAATCGTACTTTTATACATAGACTTAAAACATTATGGGGTTTCAAATGGATAGTAAACAATATACTTGCCGTGTTACATGGTCAGCAGAATATAATGAGTATGTTGGGTTGTTCGAACCACAAGCACTAGCCATTTGTTGTAATTCAGCTTTAAGCGCCCTTAATTCTTTCATGCGTTTATTCACTAGTGCAAGTTGCTGATCAATTAATGCATTAACGCTAGAGCAGCTTTCTTCTGGCTTATTTTTTAATTCGATAAGACGTTTAATATCATTGAGTGATATATCTAGGCTGCGACAATGCTTTACGAATTCCAATTGTTTAAGTGCTTTGCTATCATACAGCCTGAAATTACCTTCTGAACGATTTGGATTTAACAGTAATCCTTCTCTTTCATAATATCTAATCGTTTGTATTGAACAGCCCGATTTTTTTGACAATTCGCCTATTTTCATCAATTTCCCCCAGACATTTGACTCTATAGTTACTATAGAGTCTATAGTATAAGTATGCAACGAAAAGGATATATAAAAAATGACTGAGAAATATTTAAACAATACGAATATCGTTAATTTTGAACACAAAGATATCCAATCCTTGATCGATCAACGTAGGTGGAAAAACTTGGATAACTTCAACAAAATTGGTGCCGCTTATCAGTTTGTAAAAGATGATTTTTGTGGTTATGGTGTTGCAACAAAGTGCTTTTCATCACCAGATACAGATTGGCGTGGAGAAAATACCTATATTCAAAAAGAAGGTATTCATGATGACTTTGGGCTTTATGATTCCCCTGATGAGTTCTATTTCGAAAAAGGGACTAACTTGTCGGGGTTCAAACGCTGGATATATCAACGCTTGATACGTCACTTGATTAATATGAATGTATCAAAACTAAGAAATAGAAAAGTACTAGAGGTACAAAATGCACAACCATAATCATAGTCATCAACATGGTAAAGATGACCGTATTGGTTGGGCATTTTTCCTTAATGTGACATTCACTATTATCGAATTTATAGGTGGTTGGCTCACTAACAGTACGGCGATAATGGCAGATGCAGTTCACGATCTTGGTGATAGTCTTTCAATAGGTTTTGCGTGGATTTTAAGTCGTTTTTCAGATAAAGAAGCATCAGATAAGTTTAGTTATGGTTATCGTAGACTTACTCTCTTTGGCGCATTGATAAACAGTATTGTTTTAATCATTGGCTCAATTTGGATTTTATTTGAAGCAATTCCAAAGCTGTCCAATCCTGAAATGCCTGTAGTCGAGGGGATGTTAGGGCTAGCGATACTCGGCGTTGCCGTTAACGGATATGCTGTATTAAAATTAAAAGCGGGTGAAACATTAAATGAGAAAGTGCTGACATGGCACCTTCTTGAAGATGTACTTGGATGGGTTGCCGTTCTTATAGTCTCTATCGTACTGTTGTTCGCTGAACTGCCGATATTAGATCCCCTTTTATCAATAGGGTTCACGCTGTTCATCTTGTTTAATGTTTTCAAAAACCTGAAATCAACACTCGTTTTATTTCTTCAAGCTGCACCCGATAAAGAGACTCAAAAGCGTATTAAACTATCACTAATGGAATTTCCTGAAGTTAATGGTATCCACCACATGCACTTTTGGTCACTAGATGGTGAAAGTCACGTTTTAACAGCGCACCTTGAGCTGAGTGACAACTTTGACGTTAAAGAATTAATTAGGCTTAAACAAGAAGTTGCAGCTAAATTATCTTCCTATCATTTATCGCATACAACGATAGAGTTTGAGTTTTTAAATGAAAATTGTCGGGATGAAGCGCAGTAAGCTTTATCAATAAAATGTTGGGCATACAATATTAAAAGCAGCTTAATTAGGCATAACCTAGTAATTAAGCTGCTTTTTTTGATTTTAAATTTCGTCGGATTGCTGTTTGCTACTCTCAGAGCCATGCGCCCATTGATATAAAATAGGCAATACAAACAAAGTTAAAATTGTAGAAGATACAATACCGCCGATAACAACTGTTGCTAGTGGTCGTTGTACTTCTGCACCAATTCCAGTGTTTAACGCCATTGGAATAAAACCTAAACTTGCGACCAGTGCCGTCATTAAAATAGGTCTTAAACGAATGATGTGCTGAGTTTCCATCATTGTCTTGGCTTGATGCGGATCAGTCTAAAGCATTCTCAGGAATAGAGGAGCTCGTTGCTGATGTTGTCGCTGATATGATTAGCAATAATGAAAAAGTTCCTACACCACTCTCCGGGAAAATATAGTAGGCAGTTTGTTGTCCTTGTTCTCAGTGGTTCAACAAAAACTAGCCCTCGAAGCCGCAGAACGTGGCGTGGACATAAATTGTTTAGTATCAGTAAAAAGAGCGATGTAATTTTAGTACGAGTGAGTGATAGAGCAGGAACCTATGCTTCATATATTCAGTAAATGGTATGTTTTTGAATTAATAGGTATTTTTAAATAAAGCTTTCTTTGATTTAGTGCTTTTTATTTAATAAATTAATTTTAAAAACAACTTAGGCTAATTGATAAACACTATCTGGAAAGATTAAAAGAAAATATTTTTTAATTTCTGCTAATTCATTTAAGGCAGGTTCCCTTTCAAGCAGTTGAAATGTCCAAATAAGTACAGCCTGATGATTATCATAGCAAGTATTTACTCCAAGAAAATTAGCCATTCCATAACTTCTATTGATGTTCATTTCTTTAATTAATTGATTTCCTAAGTCACGAGCTTGCTGGCTGATCAATAACTCATTTGGTAACACGGCGGTCATCTCCACAAAATAATCTAATGCAGGTTCAATCCTTATATTTAAAAAGTTATAATTTAGTTGAAATGGATAAAATATACTTTCTATAAGTTGTAATAACCTGCTGTAGGTTAATTTTAGCAAAGTATTACTCAGTCAACAACTTCAAATAACCCACAGCAAGTTATTTTTTGTAAATTAATTTAAATATGATTACTTGTAAGTTATCTAGCCTCATGGGCGATAGAAAAATTTTAAAATTAAGTGAAGTGGTGCATGCAACAGGTATCAATCGCAACACGCTCACAAGTATGTATTATGACCGTGCTGTACGTATTGAATTACCAGTCGCCGATAAGTTGTGTAAGTACTTTAACTGTACGATGAATGATTTGTTTGAGTTTAAGGAAGAAGTTGAAGAAAAAGATTAACTTAATACTTCGTTTGATAAGTTTTTCGAAGAAAAAGACTAGCCAATACTTAGTTTGATAAGTTTTTCTCTGCAGATCTAATATTGAATTTTATAAAATATCATTACAAACAGAGGTGGTTCCACTTGTTTGAACAACTAAAAGCGTATTTATAAGTGATATTCCGCTCTAGTTAAGCCACCTTGTTTTGTTGGGGTAGCTGATCATAGTAAAACTCATTTGGTGTCATTTTGTCTAGACTCGAATGAGGTCGTTTCAGATTATAAAACTCAAAATATGCACTCAATTGCTTTTTCGCATCTGTGACACTGCTATAAGCTTTGAGATACACCTCTTCATATTTAACGCTCCGCCATAATCGTTCAACCATCACATTATCTACCCATCGACCTTTACCATCCATACTGATTTGAATGCCATTTGATTTCAATACATCAATAAATGCATCACTGGTGAACTGACTGCCTTGGTCTGTATTCAATATTTCAGGTGATCCATATTTTTCAATCGCTTCATTTAAAGCCGAAATACAAAAATCCACCTCCATACTAATCGATACCCTATGCGCAAGTACCTTGCGGCTATGCCAATCAATCACAGCACATAAATAAACAAAGCCTTTTGCCATAGGGATATACGTTATATCCGTAGACCACACTTGATTACTGCGCTGAATAGCCAATCCTTTGAGCAGATATGGATATTTACGGTGAGCTTGATTAGCCTGGCTTAAATTTGGTTTGCAATATAACGCCTGAATACCCATTTTCTTCATTAAAGTACGTGTATGACGTCGTCCTATATGATGCCCTTGACGATTCAACAAATCACGCATCATACGACTGCCTGCAAAAGGATATTGCATATGTAATTCATCAATACATCGCATCAGCTTCAGATCTGATGAGCTAACAGGTTTTGGGCGATAATAATAACAACCACGAGAGACTTTCAGTAACTTAGCTTGTTTAGATACTGAAATCTGAAGTGAGTGATCGATTAACTTTTGTGGTTGAAGCGGCCCAGTTTCTTCAACACACCTTCTAAAAAATCAATTTCTAATGCCTGCTCACCGATTTTTGCATGTAACTTTTTAAGATCAATGGGAGGTTCTGATGGAGCTTTTGATTGATCGAAAGCTTGTGAGGAAGCTGAGATCAATTGATTTTTCCAGTCAATAATTTGGTTTTGATGAACATCAAACTCAGAACTCAATTCAGCAAGTGTTTTTTCTGCTTTGATCGCAGCAAGTGCTACCTTAGCCTTAAAGTCGTTTGAATGATTTCTTCTTGGTCTACGTGCCATAAAATACTCCATATATTGATGTTTATAACATCATTTGAGGAGCAGAGTATCACTTATAGGAGTTGTTCAAATTTCCGGATCCATCTCTAAGTGAGGAGGAAATGACTCTTACTATTCAGATGTTGTTTCAAGCTTTTTTTGATTGATAGAGTTTTATGTATTAAACTCTATATTGAAAGTAAATATATTGTAAAAATAGTATGTTATTTACTAATTGATTAAATTATTTACACTTATTCTGTATAATGCTCTATGAATTCATTACTTATTTTTTTAAATTAAAAATCATATGCAAAGCTTAAATGATGAAGAGTGTCGCCAAGTTGAAAGTGTAAAACAGCTTTTACAAAAAAATTTTAAAGATAAGCTTTATGCTATTTATTTATATGGTTCGTATGTTGATGGTGGTTTAAAACATAAAAGTGATCTTGATATTTTAGTTATTATTGAACGTGAAATTACCGATCAGGAAAGAAAACAATTAGCGCAGAATTTTCTAAATATATCTGTTCCGATTGGTCATGCTACAGCGCGTGCCTTAGAAATTACGATATTAGAAAAAGGGAGTATTACCAATAAAAATCATCCATATACATATCAGCTACAATATGGCGAGTGGTTGAGAGAAGAATTACTCAAAGGTGAATTACTTTATAGTCAATCTGATCCAGATATTAGTATTTTACTTAAAACTGCCCAATTACATAACATTACTATCTTTGGACCTGATATTTGCGATTGGTTAAATCCAATTAGCTATGAACAATTAATATTTGCCATGCAAAAAACTTATCCACAAATTATTGCTCATTGGAAAGACGATCAGGATGAATGTAATCAAATTTTAGCGCTATGCCGTATAGCTTATACATTAGATCATAAAACAATAGTTGCCAAGGATGTTGCTGCGACATGGTTTTTAGAATTCTTAAGTCAGATAGATCAAGACATTTTGCAACTCATAATAGATGAATATATTGGGCAAGGTCATGAGCAATGTTGGTTAGTTTTACATGATCAGCTTGCTAAAATTGTTAAAGAATTACAGCATAAAATTGAACCACTACTTTTTAACTGATGTGGAAGTAATGGATATGCTTCTTAGATTATTACCTCACTATATCTCTAAATACCGAAGAGACTTGATATTGCAAAGGGGGGCGTGGTTGGAGTTGCATGAAGATTTTAAATAAAAGCGGAGGAACTAGGGTAAAAGTTGCCAAAAAGTTTCTTCTGAAATGACTTTTATATTATGACGTTTAAGCAAAGCGGAGGTAACTCCATTGCCATAGATCTTATTCCCATTAAATTGACCATCGTAAATCTGATGTGTGCTGAATTAGCAGGAGACTTTCACTTGGGAGATTCTAGGCAGCTAACCGATAAAAGTCTTCTGCCATTTGATTTGGTGTCTTAAAATCCAAGCCTTTTTGAATTCTTCGCTGATTATAAAATAACTCTATATATTTTGTAATATCCGCTTTGGCTTCTTCCCTTGTTTTGTAGTTGCGATGATGGACTAGTTCATTTTTGAGTATGCCCCAGAAACTCTCTATCGGTGCATTATCAAAGCAGTCGCCTTTTTTGCTCATTGAACCCTGAAAATCAAATTTCTCAAGTAAGTTTCGATATTCATTACTGCAATATTGGCTGCCTCTATCTGAATGTACAATGAGATCTTTAGCAGGTTTCTGATTGCGAATAGCCATATTCAATGCATCACAAACAAGCTTGGCTGTCATGCGCTCATTTAAGCTATAGCCAACAACCTGTTTCGTGTAAAGATCTTTGACAGCTGCCAAGTACAACCAGCCCTCAGCCGTCCAAATGTAGGTAATGTCACTCGACCACGCAAGATTAGGCTTCGTCATTGAAAACTGTTGCTTGAGTAAATTGTCATAAATAGAACGGTTGTGATCACTGTTCGTGGTTCTTTTGAAACGCTTATGGCGCTTACAATACAACTGATTTGATTTTTTTATTTGGCGCACAGCATACGTACTTATTTTGATACCTTGCGCTTGTAAATGCTTGGTTAATCGAACATAGCCATAGCTTTGTTTGGTTTCTTCATGGGCTATTTTGACCAAAATTGTCTGCTGATTTCGCTGAATTGATCTTTTACTCATGCCTCGCTTTAGCCAATCATAAAAGCGAGAAACGGATACACGAAGTAATCGAGCCATTAAAATAATCGGAAATAAGTGGCTTTGCGATTTCATATAGGCGTACCTCACTGACTTTCTTTGGCAAAGTACGCTGCTGCCTTTTTTAAAAATTCACGTTCCATTTCAGCTGTTTTGAGCTGTTGTTTAAGCTTCTTATTTTCTTCGAGTAAGGCGTTTAGATCGGGCGAATACTGTTTTGTGCCTGCTAAAGTTCCAGCCTTTGCTTTGTTATTCCAGTTCGAAAGGGTTTGCATTGAAATGCCAAGTTGTCTAGCGGATTCCGATACATTACCTTGGTTCTCTTCAATGGCTTTTATGGCTTCAGCTTTAAATTCTGCGGTGTAAGTCTTCTGTTTCTTGCTCATGGTAAACTCCTAATGAGTATGTATAGTTTACCAAGTTAAACCCTCCTGTTTTTTAAGCACACATCATTGCGTGACAGGTACAATAATGGAATAAGATAAATTTATGAGTAAAGGATTATGTCCACGATAAGCACCTGGGTCGATTCCTGGGAGGCGGCCATGAGGGTAGGGAAGCGCCGTCCCGTCAAGTCAGCGTAATGCTCTGCCAGTGTTACAACCAATTAACCAATTCTGATTAGAAAAACTCATCGAGCATCAAATGAAACTGCAATTTATTCATATCAGGATTATCAATACCATATTTTTGAAAAAGCCGTTTCTGTAATGAAGGAGAAAACTCACCGAGGCAGTTCCATAGGATGGCAAGATCCTGGTATCGGTCTGCGATTCCGACTCGTCCAACATCAATACAACCTATTAATTTCCCCTCGTCAAAAATAAGGTTATCAAGTGAGAAATCACCATGAGTGACGACTGAATCCGGTGAGAATGGCAAAAGCTTATGCATTTCTTTCCAGACTTGTTCAACAGGCCAGCCATTACGCTCGTCATCAAAATCACTCGCATCAACCAAACCGTTATTCATTCGTGATTGCGCCTGAGCGAGACGAAATGCGCGATCGCTGTTAAAAGGACAATTACAAACAGGAATCGAATGCAACCGGCGCAGGAACGCTGCCAGCGCATCAACAATATTTTCACCTGAATCAGGATATTCTTCTAATACCTGGAATGCTGTTTTCCCGGGGATCGCAGTGGTGAGTAACCATGCATCATCAGGAGTACGGATAAAATGCTTGATGGTCGGAAGAGGCATAAATGCCGTCAGCCAGTTTAGTCTGACCATCTCATCTGTAACATCATTGGCAACGCTACCTTTGCCATGTTTCAGAAACAACTCTGGCGCATCGGGCTTCCCATACAATCGATAGATTGTCGCACCTGATTGCCCGACATTATCGCGAGCCCATCTATACCCATATAAATCAGCATCCAGGTTGGAATTTAATCGCGGCCTCGAGCAAGACGTTTCCCGTTGAATATGGCTCATAACACCCCTTGTATTACTGTTTATGTAAGCAGACAGTTTTATTGTTCATGATGATATATTTTTATCGGCACTGTTGCAAATAGTCGGTGGTGATAAACTTATCATCCCCTTTTGCTGATGGAGCTGCACATGAACCCATTCAAAGGCCGGCATTTTCAGCGTGACATCATTCTGTGGGCCGTACGCTGGTACTGCAAATACGGCATCAGTTACCGTGAGCTGCAGGAGATGCTGGCTGAACGCGGAGTGAATGTCGATCACTCCACGATTTACCGCTGGGTTCAGCGTTATGCGCCTGAAATGGAAAAACGGCTGCGCTGGTACTGGCGTAACCCTTCCGATCTTTGCCCGTGGCACATGGATGAAACCTACGTGAAGGTCAATGGCCGCTGGGCGTATCTGTACCGGGCCGTCGACAGCCGGGGCCGCACTGTCGATTTTTATCTCTCCTCCCGTCGTAACAGCAAAGCTGCATACCGGTTTCTGGGTAAAATCCTCAACAACGTGAAGAAGTGGCAGATCCCGCGATTCATCAACACGGATAAAGCGCCCGCCTATGGTCGCGCGCTTGCTCTGCTCAAACGCGAAGGCCGGTGCCCGTCTGACGTTGAACACCGACAGATTAAGTACCGGAACAACGTGATTGAATGCGATCATGGCAAACTGAAACGGATAATCGGCGCCACGCTGGGATTTAAATCCATGAAGACGGCTTACGCCACCATCAAAGGTATTGAGGTGATGCGTGCACTACGCAAAGGCCAGGCCTCAGCATTTTATTATGGTGATCCCCTGGGCGAAATGCGCCTGGTAAGCAGAGTTTTTGAAATGTAAGGCCTTTGAATAAGACAAAAGGCTGCCTCATCGCTAACTTTGCAACAGTGCCAGTTTTATTACGAACGTGTTTTGGGTGGACAACGGAAAACATATTTCATCGAAAGACCAAAAAAAGAAAAAACACTTCCTGTTGTGATGAGTGAAGAAGAAACCATTCGGGTACTACGCGCTATTGAAAACGTGAAACACAAGGCTATTCTGATGACTATTTATTCGGCAGGTTTGCGCATTTCTGAATGTATAAACCTGAAAATAAAAGACATTGACTCCAAGCGCATGCAAATTCGTATAGAACAGTCAAAAGGAAAAAGAGATCGTTATACCATTTTATCTGAGAAAACATTAATTATTTTAAGAACATACTTTATGGAATATAAACCAAAAGATTATTTATTTGAAGGTCAAAAAGGTGGCGCATACTCAAGCCGAAGTATTCAAAACATTTTTAAAGCAGCTGTTTTAAAAGCAAAGATTCAAAAGGAAGTTACTGTACATACCTTACGACATAGCTTTGCAACGCATTTGCTTGAGAATGGTACGAGTTTACGTTATATTCAATCGTTGTTAGGTCATTCAAGCAGTAAAACAACTGAGGTTTATACACATATTACCACCAAGGGAATGGAACAATTAAAAAGTCCGATGGATTTGTTAGATATATAGAAAGGATTTGTATATTTGAGCAAAACTTAACAAAAAGCACTATGAATATAAATCCTTTTGAGAGAGTAGAAACGAACGGTAAACGGTTGAAAACGGATTTGTCACTGATAATGAAAGGTTTAGCAAAATAAGATATAGTGGATATATACGCCATTTGGCGTATAGCCACTTGTTATGTGCCATTTTTGAATGACAATGCGAATAGATACAGACAAACAAATGAATTTACTTAGTGATAAGAACGTTGCAATAATTGGTGGTGGACCCGTTGGACTGACTATGGCAAAATTATTACAGCAAAACGGCATAGACGTTTCAGTTTACGAAAGAGACAACGACCGAGAGGCAAGAATTTTTGGTGGAACCCTTGACCTACACAAAGGTTCAGGTCAGGAAGCAATGAAAAAAGCGGGATTGTTACAAACTTATTATGACTTAGCCTTACCAATGGGTGTAAATATTGCTGATGAAAAAGGCAATATTTTATCCACAAAAAATGTAAAGCCCGAAAATCGATTTGACAATCCTGAAATAAACAGAAATGACTTAAGGGCTATCTTGTTGAATAGTTTAGAAAACGACACGGTTATTTGGGATAGAAAACTTGTTATGCTTGAACCTGGTAAGAAGAAGTGGACACTAACTTTTGAGAATAAACCGAGTGAAACAGCAGATTTGGTTATTCTTGCCAATGGTGGAATGTCGAAAATAAGGAGCTTTGTTACCGACACGCAAGTTGAAGAAACCGGTACTTTCAACATCCAAGCTGATATTCTTCAACCGGAAATAAACTGTCCCGGATTTTTTCAGCTATGCAACGGCAACCGATTAATGGCGGGACATCAGGGCATTTTATTGTTTGCCAATCCCAATAATAATGGTGCATTGTATTTAGGAATTAGTTTTAAAACGCCCGATGAATGGAAAAATAAAATTCCCTTAGATTTTCAGGACAGAAACAGCGTTGCCGATTTTTTATTGAAAAGATTTTCCAAATGGAGTGAAGTTTACAAACAATTAATACGTTCGGTATCAACATTTCAATGCTTGCCCACAAGGAAATTTCCTTTGAACAATGATTGGAAAAGTAACCGTCCATTACCCATAACAATGATTGGCGATGCTGCTCATTTGATGTCGCCTTTTGCAGGACAGGGTGTAAATACGGGATTATTGGATGCTTTGATATTGTCTGAAAACCTTACAAACGGAGAATTTACAAGTATTGAAAATGCCATCGAAAACTACGAACAACAAATGTTTGTTTATGCAAAAGATACGCAGGACGAATCGACAGAAAACGAAACCGAAATGTTTAGTCCCAATTTTTCGTTTCAAAAATTATTGAATCTATAAACAGTAAGAAAAAACGGCTACTAACAAGCAGTTTTGCAATAGTGGGCAGAAGTGCAAAATTGAACTTGTGTGCTTCTATCAACTTTTGTACATTAGCTGCCAGTTTAAGATGGGTGCATTTGAGTATGCCCAAAGGAGCCCGCAAGTATGCGCAGGACGAAGCCAGTAGCCGCGCCGATGGTGGCGCGGGTCTATCTGCGCGTCAGCACCGACGCGCAGGACTTGGAACGCCAAGAGGCGATCACTACGGCCGCGAAGGCCGCCGGCTACTACGTCGCCGGCATCTACCGTGAGAAGGCATCCGGCGCACGCGCCGACCGGCCTGAGCTGCTGCGCATGATCGGCGACCTACAGCCCGGCGAGGTGGTCATTGCCGAGAAGATCGACCGCATCAGCCGCCTACCTTTGCCCGAGGCCGAGCGCCTGGTGGCCTCGATACAGGCCAAAGGCGCACGCCTGGCCGTCCCTGGCGTGGTCGATCTATCCGACCTGGCGGCCGAGGCCCAGGGCGTCGCCAAGATCGTGCTGGAAGCCGTGCAGATCATGCTTTTTCGCCTGGCCTTGCAGATGGCCCGCGACGACTACGAGGACAGGCGCGAACGCCAGCGCCAAGGCATTGAGTTGGCCCGCCAGGCCGGGCGGTACAAGGGCCGCCGTGCTGATCCGAAGCGCCGCGCCCAAGTTGTCGCGCTGCGCAAGTCCGGCTACAGCATCAACAAGACCGCCGAGCTGGCCGGGTACAGTGCGGCCCAGGTGAAACGGATATGGGCCGAGGTCAGCCAGGCCGAAGCGAAGCAGCACGGCGCGTTCGTGGAGGACGCATTGACGGAAGCCGATGCCCTGGCCGCTGTCGGCCAGGATGAGCGCCAGGAGGAAAGGGCATGAAGAAGCCGAACCAAGACGACGAGCCGTTTTTCATCACCGAGGAGATTGCGGCCGAAATGATCGCCGGCGGCTATGAGTTCGAGCTGCCGCCCATTCCTTGCACCATCCGCCTACGCGACGTGCTGGAGCGCATGACCGATGCTGAGCTAGCATTGCAGCCGGGCGAGATCGCCGACCAGGAGCGTGAACGCTGCCGGCGCAAGCCGTGTTCAACCTCATGATCTGGTCATGGTATTTTTCATGGCACTGAGCCTGATAGTTCTTGCAAATTGTTGTCACTAAAGGGTTTTGTGTGCTTGTTTACAATCGAGTGGGAGTGACGGGCACTGGCTGGCAATGTCTAGCAACGGCAGGCATTTCGGCTGAGGGTAAAAGAACTTTCCGCTAAGCGATAGACTGTATGTAAACACAGTATTGCAAGGACGCGGAACATGCCTCAT